>JBBRYE010000012.1:0-44462 GCA_038237895.1 Sphingobacteriales bacterium
ATTCCTCTCCAAACGGACTTCCATCTTCGCAAACAAAACATAAACGATCAACATCTGGGTCAACTACAATTCCTAAATCCGCTTTGTTTTTGGTCACTTCATTACATAATGCAGTAATATTTTCCGGTAAAGGTTCTGGGTTGTGAGGGAAGTTCCCATCTGGTTTACAATATAATTCGTAAACTGTTTCCACCCCTAAAGCATTTAATAAAGCTGGCACAAAAATCCCTCCCGAAGAATTTACACAATCAATGGCTATTTTAAAATTTGCTTTTGTTATAGCTTTCACATCTACTAAAGGTAAAGCCAATATCTTATCAATATGTTTTTGAAGATAAGAGTCATCTTGGGTCACTTTACCCAAACTGTCAACTTCTGCAAAATCAATATCCATGTTTTCTGCAATCTCCAAAAGCTTTTTACCTTCTTCATCATTAATAAACTCACCTTCATGGTTTAATAATTTTAGGGCATTCCATTGTTTTGGGTTGTGGCTGGCAGTAATAATAATTCCTCCACCTGCATTTTCATCTGGCACAGCAAGTTCTACAGTTGGTGTTGTAGATAAACCTAAATCTATCACATCAATTCCTAAACCTTGCAGCGTTCCAACTACTAAATTCCTTACCATTTCACCAGAAATTCTGGCATCTCTACCCACTACAATTTTCTTTTTATTGGTTTTTTCTACCACCCAAAGTCCAAACGCTGTAGTAAATTTCACAATATCTGTTGGGGTTAATGCTTCTCCTGCCTTTCCTCCTATGGTTCCTCTTATTCCTGAGATTGATTTTATTAAAGTCACTTTTATTTAATTTAGAACATCAAAAGTAAAAATATTATCATTTAATCTTTTGCTAGTTTTTAAACATCGCTGCAAAAGCTAATTATCTATATTTGCATAAATTTATTTGATATGCCCAAAAAATGGTTTCAAAATTGGTTTAACTCTCCGTTTTATCATATCCTTTACAAAAAAAGAGATGATGAAGAAGCCGAATTTTTTATTGATAACCTTTGTGCGCATTTAAAACCATCTGCTAACGTTAAAATGTTAGACATAGCTTGTGGCCGTGGCCGACATGCCATTTACCTTAATAAAAAAGAATATGATGTTACCGGAATTGATCTTTCTTTTGGAAGCATAAAATTTGCGCAAACATTTGAGAATAAGAAACTTCATTTTTTTGTGCATGATATGCGCCATCTTTTTTACATCAATTATTTTGATTTCGCCTTTAACCTATTTACCAGTTTTGGATATTTTGAAACCGATAAAGACCATATAAATGCTTTAAAATCGTTTAGAAAATCTCTAAAAAAAGATGGAAAATTGGTTTTTGATTATATGAATAGCCAAAAAATAATTAACCATTTGGTAACTAGGGAGGTTAAAGAAGTTGATGGTATCGAGTTTCACATTAGCAGAAAAGTAGAAGATGGAAAAATTATCAAAACTATAGATTTTGAGCATAAAAACAAACATTATTCTTTTAATGAAAAGGTAAAGGATTTTAAACAAGAAGATTTTGCAAGATTATTTACAGCGGCAGGGTTTGAAATTATAGAAACCTTTGGTGATTATTACCTCAATAAATTTGACAAAAATAATTCTGATCGTTTAATTTTTATCTGCAAAAAATCTTGATGTTAGAACAAATTATCAAATTAGATCATCAAGTTTTCCATGCCATTAATACAGGTATGAGTAATGCTTTTTTTGATTGGTTAATGCCTATTTTAAGGAATAAAAAAGTTTGGATTCCTCTTTACATTTTCATTATCGCCTACTTCACTTATAATTATAAACTTAAAGGACTTTATCTTATTTTATTTTTGGCTGCTGCAGTTGGCATCGCAGATTTTACCAGCGCAAGTATAATTAAACCTTTGGTAAAAAGAGAAAGACCTTGTCAGGAAGTTTCTTACCAAAAAGAAGTTATTTATAGGGTGCCTTGCGGAGTTGGCAAAAGTTTTCCTTCATCACACGCAACAGATCATTTTGCCATCGCAATTTTTATGATAACTATTTTCTTTAAACAATGGAAATGGATAATTTATGTTGGGATTATTTGGGCAGCTGCAATTTCTTTTGCACAAGTTTATGTGGGTGTACATTTCCCTGTTGATGTTATTTTTGGGATGCTTTGGGGTTCTTTGATAGGCTTTTTAGTAGCCAAACTTTGTATTAAATATTTACCTGTTTTTGATTATAATAAATGAGCATATTTTTCATAATTTTATTAGGAGGTTGTGCCCTTTTAGGAGGTTTTGCAGTGTTTTTTGTTAAAAACGGAAATAACCAAAATCTTAAACTCATACTTTCTTTTAGTGGCGCTTATCTTTTTGCCATTACCATATTACATCTTTTACCAGATGTTTACGCAAACGACCAAAACAATAAAGTTGGGCTTTTTATTTTAGGAGGATTTATCCTTCAAATTTTATTAGAGCAATTCTCGCAAGGTATAGAACACGGACATATCCACAGTCACAGTCATCAACAAAGTTTTCCGTGGGGAATTATGTTAAGTTTATGTTTTCATGCTTTTTTAGAGGGAATGCCACTTACTGTAAAAAACAATCAAGAGTTAGTTTACGGAATTGCAATACATCATATCCCTGCTGCATTTGCATTGGGTAGTGTTTTATTGGGCAACAAACTCAAAAAAAATTTAGTGGGTATTTATTTATTAGTATTTGCAGCAATGTCGCCTTTGGGCTATATTTTTAGTTACAGTTTAAGCAATGGAAACATTCAAAGTTTAGGAAATTACTATCCTTATATTATGGGAATAGTAATTGGTATCTTTTTACATATCTCTACCACTATTTTATTTGAGGCAAGTGTAGATCATAAATTTAGCGTTAAAAAAACCATTGCGGTATTAATTGGAATTGCTTTAGCTTTAGGGGGATATTTTTTGGAAGGGTAAAGGTAAAATTCACATTATATAGGTGCGTTAGGGATAGAAGCGACATCCTTTTTTTCAATTGCCATTTAGCAAATTGAAAAAAAATATAGTGTATAGCCCGTTAAAACGCCCAAATAAATATTTCTCTTGAAAGACACCAGATAATTATATAATCAACCGCCAATTTGCCATAAAGCCAAAATATTTCTGCCATAATTTCTTTCAAAAAAAATACAATAACTTTATTCAGTCAAATCACTGTAATTTCAGTTTACTAAACGTCTATTGTAGCGTTTTCCACGTATTTGGTAGTATTGTTGATAAATAGTACCGAACGTTGACTAATCTTTTAGAAAACTATTTGATACATTGTGGCGTTCAACACTATATAGAAAGGTTTTATTATGGAAGCAAAATTTTCACCGAGAGTTAAAGACGTGATTTCTTACAGCAGAGAAGAAGCTTTAAGATTAGGTCATGACTATATCGGTACCGAACACTTGCTGTTAGGATTGATACGTGAGGGAGATGGCATGGCTATAAAGATTTTAAAATCTTTAAGTGTTGATACCGCAAAATTGCGTAGAGCAATTGAAGATGCGGTAAGAGGAAACTCTGGTACTACAGTTAATCTGGGAAATATCCCGTTAACAAAACAAGCAGAAAAAGTATTGAAAATCACATACTTAGAAGCAAAAATATTTAAAAGTGACGTAATTGGTACTGAGCATTTATTGCTTTCGGTTTTAAGAGAAGAAGATAATATTGCCTCTCAAATTTTAGCTCAGTTTAGTTTAAACTACGAAGCTTTTAAAACAGAAGTAGAGAATAACAAAGACGGCTTTAGGGATGATATAAGAAATTCTGCTGCTGGCGAAGAAGATTATAAAGATGATGATGCCTTTACTGCACCAAAAAAAGTTTCAGATATTAAATCAAAAACGCCGGTTTTAGATAATTTCGGACGTGATTTAACACGTATGGCCGAGGATGGAAAGTTAGATCCGATTGTTGGCCGTGAAAAAGAAATTGAAAGGGTTTCTCAAATTTTATCAAGAAGAAAGAAAAACAATCCAATTTTAATTGGAGAACCTGGTGTGGGTAAATCTGCCATTGCAGAAGGTTTGGCTTTAAGAATTGTTCAACGTAAAGTTTCGAGGGTTTTATTTAATAAACGTGTAGTTACTTTAGATTTAGCTTCTTTAGTTGCGGGTACAAAATACCGTGGACAGTTTGAAGAGCGAATGAAAGCAGTAATGAACGAGTTAGAAAAATCTCCAGACGTTATTTTATTTATCGATGAAATACATACCATTGTTGGTGCAGGTGGAGCTTCTGGTTCTTTAGATGCTTCTAACATGTTTAAACCTGCTTTGGCAAGGGGAGAAATTCAATGTATTGGTGCGACTACTTTAGATGAATATCGCCAGTATATAGAAAAAGATGGAGCTTTAGATCGTCGTTTCCAAAAGGTGATGATTGAGCCAGCTACCCCTACTGAAACTATCGAGATTTTAAACAGAATCAAGGATAAGTACGAAGATCATCATGGAGTAACTTATACAGATGAAGCAATAAATGCTTGTGTGAGTCTAACTTCCAGATACATTACTGATCGTTTTTTACCCGATAAAGCTATTGATGCTTTAGACGAAGCTGGATCAAGAGTTCATTTAACAAATATTCATGTTCCTGAAAATATCATCACTATTGAGGAAAAAATAGAACTGATTAAAGTTGAAAAGAATAAAGTAGTTAAAAGTCAGAAATACGAGGAAGCTGCAAAATTACGTGATACCGAGAAAAATCTTTTAGAAGAATTAGAAAAAGCGAAAACCGAATGGGAAGCTGATACTAAAAGCAAAAGATATACGGTTACCGAAGATAATGTTGCAGAGGTTGTTTCTATGATGACAGGTATTCCTGTTCAAAGAGTTGGGCAAGCAGATAGTGCCAAACTATTGAATATGAAAGAGAAGATCAATGAAAAAATTATTGGTCAGGATGAGGCAATTAAAAAATTAACCAGAGCAATACAAAGAACAAGAGCTGGATTAAAAGATCCGAAAAAACCAATTGGTTCATTTATTTTCTTAGGACCAACAGGTGTTGGTAAAACTGAATTGGCAAAAGAATTAGCTCGTTTTATGTTTGATTCTGATGATTCATTGATTCAGATTGACATGAGTGAATACATGGAGAAATTTGCGATTTCTAGATTGGTTGGAGCGCCTCCGGGATATGTTGGTTATGAAGAAGGTGGACAATTGACAGAAAAAGTTCGTAGAAAACCATATTCAGTAATTTTATTAGATGAGATTGAAAAAGCACATCCAGATGTATTTAACATCTTGTTACAAGTTTTAGATGAAGGGCAGTTAACGGATTCTTTAGGTAGAAAAGTCGATTTTAGAAACACGATTGTAATCATGACCTCTAATATTGGTGCTCGTCAATTAAAGGATTTTGGACAAGGTGTTGGTTTTGGTACAGCCGCAAAGGCGAACCAAGCTGATACTCATAGTAGAACGGTAATTGAAAGTGCTTTGAAAAAAGCGTTTGCTCCAGAATTTTTAAACAGGGTTGATGATGTGATTGTATTTAACTCGTTAGCAAAAGAAGAGATTTTTCAAATCATCGATATTGAATTAAAAGCTTTATTTGGTAGAGTTAGTGCACTAGGTTATGATATCAAACTAACAGTTGAAGCTAAAGAATACATTGCTGAAAAAGGTTTTGATATTGCTTTTGGTGCAAGACCATTAAAAAGAGCCATTCAAAAATACTTAGAAGATCCAATTGCAGAAGAAATTCTAAAAGGAGAATTGACAGAAGGTGATGTTATGGAAGTTGGTTTCGATAAAGAGAAACAAGAGATTTTCATTATTGGTAAGGTTTCTAAGAAAAAGAAGAAAAAAGAAGAAGAGAAAGAGGAAAAAGAGGGAGAATAGATTTTTTGGTTTTTTATATAAACTAGCATTGGTCAGTTTTGGCGGATGCTTTTTTATTCTATTTTGATTATTTGATTTTTAACATTATTAATAATAGTTCTTTAAAACAGTAACTATTTATTTATTCTTATTGTAGTTTAGAATGAATAAAGAGACTTAATATCAATTTTTAACAACTGTTTAACAGAGAAATCAAACAATTTAATTTTCAATAAAAATTAAGAAAATTGATATAGTTAATACTGAAATATCCCCATCTACTAATAGAAAAGGTAGAAATTAGATTTATTTTTTATTAGTTTTTATTTCTGGGATTTTATCAGCTAGTTTAAGCTCTTTCCAAAATTTTATTAAAGCTTCATTATCAGTCATAAACTGTAGTAACCTTTGCATTGGGGGCTTATCTAACCAGATCTTAAGCTGTAATTTTTTTATATCTTCTGTGGTATCAATCATAATAAAATTAGTCTTAAATATATTTGAGTTATTTAGTTAACAAGGTGAAATTTTTCAATATCCACCCACTGTCTTGTTTTTGAAAAGTAGCAACTCCTTTTACATCACGACCAAAACCCTTCTTAAAGAAAGAAATATCAGCGAAACTTTGGGATGGATGTGAACCTGGTAAACCTAAATTAAAAGAGTTTGTATAGGGTCCTGGATAAATATATCCATCCCAAACGCAATTTTCTTTTGCAGAAACAAATCCTTCATATGCCATTTCATATTTTAAAGTTCCTTGTTGTATTTCCACACCGTCTATCTTTGTTAAATCAGTAAATTCAAATAAATGATTTGATAAGGAATCAACCTCTTTTACTAAAGTAAGATTCAAATCAGATTGCCTATCATTATCCACACAAGAACTTAAAAGGAGTAAACTTAAAATGAGATAAGTCAGTTTTTTCATATTATAATGCTAATTATATTGTATCCCAAGAATCTCTTCAATGCGTTCCCAATTATTTTTAAAAGACTTTAAACGATTGTAAGGGAGATAATTTTGCTTTACAGATTCATTTGCTTTATTTTTATCTACAACAAATTCAAGAGCTTCTAAGGCTGTCAAGATAAAATATTCAGGAGCTAAATCTAGTTTATCAGAATTCAAATTCACAAAAATTATAATTAATGTTTTCTCAGATTTAAGTTTTTCTTTGTTAATATTCCAGTTACCTGACTTTGTTGCATAAATACCCTTAACTTGAATTGTTATTTCTTTCTTGTCTTTACTGGCAATTAAATCAAATCTCTTTGTGTTACCAAAACTCAAAGTCACATCCCATTTTCTACGGAATAATTCTGCAGCAACAAAGAACTCACTTGCAAGACCTGTTTGATTTTTATCGATTGCCATAAAACAAATCTATAAAAATATGTCATTATTTAACACAAGAGCTAATTTAAATTAACCTAAAAAATTTCTCAAAACACTCATAAAAAAATTTTCTAATCTTTTTTCATATTTCAACTAAACATTCTGCAACCAATACAGTCTATATATCGTCTTGTTTATAACGGCATCATTATTATTAATTTCAATTAAACAATTAAAACAATCGATATGAAAAAGCTATTATTTTTATTTTTGGGGCTATCCGTTATTGGGGTTACAGCCTGTAAAAAGGAATATATCACCAATACAATTCCAAATCAAACTATTTTTTATACCATTGCTGCAAGCACTTGGAAAACAACTGACGGTGGTAAAACATATACTGCCGATTTAACTTTTAAAACAAGTGATATTTACCAAAATCAGTACGATGGGATTTTAGCCTTTGTTTCATTTGGAAATAATTTATATGAAGCTGTGCCTCAAACTTTCGATGGAATATCTTATTCTTATAATGTAGATAATTCTTTAGTAAGGTTACGTATTCAAAGCTCTAATGGCACAGGAACCATAACTCCTCCGGGTAGTATTACTGCAAAATTAATACTGATACCTTCTCAACAATAGAAATATAAAACTCAAAAAAAACCTTCTTGCATAACAAGAAGGTTTTTATATATTATAGCTCTAAGCTTTTAAGCAACTAAATTTTTTCGGATGATATTTAAAGCTGCGCCAGCTTTAAACCATTCTATTTGTTGTGCATTATAAGTATGGTTAACCTCAAACTTTTCAATGCTTCCATCTTTATGATTTAAAACGATAGTTAATGGCACATTTGGAGTAAATTCAGTTAAACCAATAATATCAATATTATCATCTTCTAAAATTTTATCGTAATCTGCAGGATTTGCAAATGTTAATCCTAACATCCCCTGTTTTTTCAAGTTGGTTTCGTGAATACGAGCAAATGATTTCACTAATACCGCTCTTACACCTAAAAATCGAGGTTCCATAGCTGCATGTTCCCTAGAAGAACCTTCTCCGTAATTTTCATCACCAACTACAATTGAACCAATTCCTGCCGCTTTATAATCACGCTGAGTTTGTGGAACTGGTCCATATTCTCCAGTTAACTGATTTTTAACATTATCAGTTTTTTCGTTGTAAAAATTGATAGCGCCAATCAACATATTATTAGAAATATTATCTAAATGCCCACGGAATTTTAACCAAGGTCCAGCCATAGAAATATGGTCGGTTGTGCATTTGCCCTTGGCTTTTATCAATAATTTTAAGCCTTTCAAATCTGTACCTTCCCAAGCTGCAAATGGTTCTAACAATTGCAAACGGTGCGAAGTTGGAGAAACAACAACTTGTACTCCAGAACCATCTTCTGCCGGTGCTTGGTAACCAGAATCTTCAACAGCAAATCCTTTGGCTGGCAATTCATCTCCTGTTGGCGCATCTAATTTAACTTGTTCACCCTTATCGTTTGTTAAAGTATCTGTTAAAGGATTAAAATCTAAACGGCCAGAAATCGCGATAGCAGCTACCATTTCTGGCGATGCCACAAACGCACAAGTATTTGGGTTTCCATCTGCTCTTTTAGCAAAATTTCTGTTAAAAGAATGAACGATGGTATTTCTTTCTTGCTTTTCTGCACCCACCCTGTCCCACATTCCAATACAAGGTCCGCAAGCATTAGTAAAAATAGTTGCATTTAATTGTTCAAAAACGCTTAATAATCCATCTCTATCCGCCGTGTAACGTACTTGTTCTGATCCTGGGTTTATCCCGAAAGAAGATTTTGTTCCTAAACCTTTATCAATTGCTTGTTGTGCAATTGAAGCTGCTCTTGATAAATCCTCATAGGAAGAATTGGTACAAGAACCAATTAATCCCCATTCTACCGTTAAAGGCCAATCATGTTTTGCAGCAGCTTCTTTCATTTCAGAAACTGGAGTTGCTAAATCTGGTGTAAAAGGTCCGTTTAAATGTGGTTCTAAAGTGGAAAGATCAATAGTAATGACTTCATCAAAATAAAGTTCTGGGTTTGCATAAACTTCTGCATCTGCAGTTAAGTGTTCCTTCACTTTATTTGCTTCATCGGCAATATCATTTCTATCTGTAGAACGTAAATAACGCTCCATAGATTCATCATAACCAAAAGTAGAAGTAGTTGCGCCAATTTCGGCGCCCATATTACAAATAGTTCCTTTTCCAGTACAAGACATTGAAGTTGCACCTTCACCAAAATATTCTACAATTGCACCCGTACCACCTTTTACAGTTAAAATACCTGCAACTTTTAATATTACATCTTTTGGAGCTGTCCAGCCAGACAATTTTCCTGTCAGTTTTATACCAATCAATTTAGGAAATTTAAGCTCCCAAGGCAAACCAGCCATCACATCACAAGCATCGGCACCGCCAACACCAATCGCTAACATTCCTAATCCACCAGCATTTACCGTATGTGAATCTGTACCAATCATCATCCCACCAGGAAAAGCATAATTTTCTAACACTACTTGATGTATAATTCCAGCACCTGGTTTCCAAAAACCGATACCATATTTATTAGATACAGAACCTAAGAAATCAAAAACTTCCTTGCTTTCTGTATTCGCTTTTTCTAAATCTGTTTCTGCTCCAACTTTTGCTTGTATCAAATGATCACAATGTGCGGTTGAAGGTACAGCAACTTTAGGGCGACCAGCTTGCATAAATTGCAAAAGGGCCATTTGAGCGGTAGCATCTTGCATAGCCACACGGTCAGGGGCAAAATCTACGTAGTCAACTCCCCTTTTATAAGCTTGGTTTGCCTCCTCATCCCAAATATGGGCGTAAAGAATTTTTTCTGTTAATGTTAATGGTTTACCCACCGCTATACGAGCAGCATTGACTTTGTTGCCAAAGCTTGCATAAACCTTTTTAATCATGTCTAAATCAAATGCCATTATTGTATTGATTTTTTTTGTGTACGAAATTTTTATGAGTCGCTAATTTAGTAAAAAATGATTTCTACTCCATTAAATAAGTGTAAAGTATTTTTTATTGAGCAGGTTTTAGTGTAAAGTTGATGATGTTATTAAAAGGATTTTAATTTGATTAATGTTCAGGCTTTTTTCAACTAGTAAAACTTCTGTTTCAGAATAATGAATAAATAGATAGCTATAAGTTCATATTTAATTAGCTTAAAATCCTCGTTATTAATTTATCTGGGCGTTTCCCAAGCTTCGCAAGGGCCGGGCTATTCATTACAATCTTTTTGTGAAAAACAAAAAGGATTTCCATTTCTATCCCTAACGCAACCTGTAACATGGAAAATTTAAATAATATTTATTTTAAACTTTTCGCTTTAAGCTTTTTGCCTTTAGCTCAATTGCCTTATCAAAAATCAATATATTTGCAACATGACCAATAATGATATTATAAGACGGTTAAGATACACTTTCAATTATAGCGATGATAAAATGATTGCCATTTTTGCAGCGGCAGATAAAGATTTTTCAAGAGCAGAGATTAGCAATTGGCTTAAAAAAGATGATGATATAGAATATAAATCTCTACATGACATTAACTTCGCTATTTTTTTAAACGGATTAATCAATTTAAATAGAGGTAAAAAAGAAGGAGAGCAACCAAAGCCAGAAAAAAATTTAAATAACAATATCATATTCAAAAAGCTTAAAATTGCGCTCAGTTTAAAAGATGATGATATTTTGGAAATCTTAGATTTAGTTAATTTTAGGTTGACAAAAACAGAATTGAGTGCTTTTTTCAGAAATCCAGAGCAAAACCAATATCGAGCATGTAAGGATCAAATTTTGAGAAACTTTATCCATGGTTTACAATTAAAATATCATCCTGAAAATCCAGAATAAATGAAAAAAATTATTGGTTTCCTGATTTTTATAACGACTTTTTCTTTTGGCTACAGTCAGGATAAACCTGCTTATATTATTTACACCAAAGAGGGGAAAGAAATTAGCTATAGCAAAATGATAAAAACTTTAGCCCAACAAAATGTGATACTTTTTGGAGAAATTCATAATAATCCCATATCGCATTGGTTAGAGCTTAATTTAGCTAAAGACTTATCGCAAACCATAACATTAACCTTAGGTGCAGAAATTTTTGAAGCTGATAATCAAGTTTCGTTAAGTAATTACGTTTCCGGTAAAATCGATAATAAAACTTTCACTCAAGAAACTCGGCTTTGGCCAAATTACGATACTGATTATAGTCCGCTAGTAGAATTCGCGAAAGAAAAAAACTTAAATTTTATTGCCACCAACATTCCAAGAAAATATGCCAGTTTGGTTTTCAAAA
Organism: Sphingobacteriales bacterium; assembly: GCA_038237895.1. GTDB lineage: Bacteria > Bacteroidota > Bacteroidia > Sphingobacteriales > Sphingobacteriaceae > Pseudopedobacter. The sequence goes on from JBBRYE010000012.1 coordinate 11,541, forward strand.
AAGATTTTGAAGCTTTAGACTCTTTAACCTTAGAAGAGAAAAATTGGATTGCTCCACTTCCAATAAAATTTGATCCTAATTTACCCACTTATCAAAACATTTTGAAAATGATGGGAGGCCATGGAAGTGAATTATTGGTAAAAGCCCAAGCCATTAAAGATGCAACAATGGCTCATTTTATATTGGCGAATTATAAACTCGAAAATTTATTTCTCCATTTTAATGGTTCTTATCACTCTGATGATTTTGAAGGGATTTTATGGTATTTAAAGCAAGAAAATGCTACTCTAAAATACAGTACACTATCAACTGTTTCTCAAGATAATATCTCTAAAATAGACAAAGAAAACATCGGCAAAGCAGATTTTATAATCTGTGTAGATAGCACAATGACAAATACTTATTAAAAAAACAAACATGGCAGACGAAAAAATAATCTTTTCTATGGCTGGCGTAAACAAAGTTTACCCCCCACAAAAACAGGTTTTAAAAAATATTTATCTCTCCTTTTTTTACGGAGCTAAAATTGGCGTAATCGGATTAAATGGTTCGGGAAAATCTTCCGTTTTAAAAATTATTGCAGGTTTAGATAAAGCTTATCAAGGCGAAGTGGTTTTTGCTCCAGGCTTCACTGTTGGTTATTTAGCGCAAGATCCACAACTAGATCCTGAAAAAACAGTAAAAGAAATTGTAGAAGAAGGTGCAAAAAACGTAACCGATATTTTAGCAGAATACGAAGCCATTAATGAAAAATTTGGATTGCCAGAATATTATGAAGACGGCGACAAAATGGAAAAACTAATGAACCGTCAAGGGGAACTTCAAGACCAAATTGATGCTGTTGACGGTTGGGGACTAGATGCAAAATTAGAAAGAGCAATGGATGCTTTGCGTTGCCCAGAACCGGATACAAAAATTGATAAATTATCTGGAGGTGAACGCAGAAGAGTTGCTTTATGCCGTTTATTAATCCAAAAACCTGATGTTTTATTATTGGATGAGCCTACGAATCACTTGGATGCAGAATCTATTGATTGGCTGGAACAACATTTACAACAATATGAGGGAACAGTTATCGCAGTAACACACGATAGATATTTCCTGGATAATGTTGCTGGTTGGATTTTAGAATTAGACCGTGGCGAAGGTTTACCTTGGAAAGGAAATTACAGCAGCTGGTTAGAACAAAAGGCAAAACGCTTAGCACAAGAAGAAAAAACGGAAAGCAAGCGTCAAAAAACCCTAGAGCGTGAATTAGAATGGAGTAAAATGGCTCCAAAAGCTCGCCATGCAAAATCTAAAGCCCGATTATCCAACTATGAAAAATTAGCTTCCGAGGAAACAAAAGAAAGAGAAGAAAGATTAGAGCTTTTCATTCCTCCTGGTCCTCGATTAGGAAATGTAGTGATAGAAGCCACTAACGTAACCAAAGCTTTTGGCGATAAAGTTTTATTTGATAACCTAAATTTTTCTTTACCCCCGGCAGGTATTGTTGGAATCATCGGACCAAATGGTGCTGGTAAAACAACTTTGTTTCGATTAATTACTGGACAAGATCAACCAGATAACGGGACTTTTAAAGTTGGCGAAACAGTTAAGTTGGGTTATGTAGATCAAAGTCATGATGATTTAGATGCCGATAAATCTGTTTGGGAAAACGTAACCGGCGGTTTAGAAAACATCCCGTTAGGAAATAGAGTAGTAAATTCTAGAGCTTATGTTTCTCGTTTTAATTTTAACGGAGCTGATCAGCAAAAGAAAGTTGGTGTGTTATCAGGAGGAGAAAGAAACCGGGTTCATTTGGCCATTACTTTGAAAGAAGGAAGTAATGTTTTGTTATTAGATGAGCCCACAAATGATATAGATGTAAATACTTTAAGAGCTTTAGAAGAAGCTTTAGAAGATTTTGGAGGTTGTGCTGTAGTGATTTCTCACGATAGATGGTTTTTAGACCGTATTTGTACCCATATTTTAGCTTTTGAAGGCGATTCTCAGGTTTATTTTTTTGAGGGAAATTATTCTGACTACGAAGAAAATCGTAAAAAACGATTGGGAGATATTGCTCCTAAAAGAATTAAATATAGAAAATTAGCTTAATTTCATAATTGTCACATTGAGCGGAGTCGAGATGGAGCGGAGTTGAATTGTTTTTTATAAGTCTTCGACTCCGCTCACCCTAACAAAACTTTTAACTTTAGAATTACAGCGCCGTTTGTCATACTGAGCGTAGTCGAAGTAAATAGCAAATCACAACCCTTCGACTACGCTCAAAGTGCCAGAATATCATTTCGAGATTATTAATAAATCAAGATGAAATCTACCTTTTGCCTAATTATTTTTACGCTTTTATCGTTTACAAGTTTTTCCCAAATCATAAATCCAAGTTTTGAGGATCATCTTTCTTCATGGAATGTAAAGGAAATCAATCATTTTTCTTTTTCGATTGATTCTAATGAAAAATATTTTGGATCTAAATCATTAAAAATAACTGGGCTACAGAGTACATCAACAGATTATATTCCTTTTTCACAAACAGTTTTAATCGATGTAAATCATTTACAAACTGTTAAAATCACTTGCTATATTAAGTCAGAAAACTTAAAAGGCAATGCTGCCTTGTGGTGCCAAGTTTGGGATAAAAATGATAAAAGAATAGGTTTTCAAAATTCTGAAATGCAAAATGTTTTTATAAACGGAGATACAAGTTGGGAAAAGTATACCTTAACTATAATGGCAGATTCTTCGGTAAACAAATTAATTTCAGGCGGTTATTTAAGCGGAAACGGAACAGCTTGGTTTGATAAATTAGAATTAGAATACACCAGTGAAACCGACTCATTTAATTCTCCTGAAGTAAAAAATTTTATCACTGATTTTAATAATATCATTAAAAATAACTCAATTTATACAGATTCCCTAGATTGGAAAAGCATCGATAAAAATATTAAAGAATTATCTAATGGGCTTAAAAGTGTTAATGAAGCAAATGTATTAACTAATTACATGATTGATCAGCTTAGAAAAGCTGGCGACAATCATTCCTTTTTACAGACTAAAATTGTAGCTCAAAATTACACTAAATCCAACTCCACTCCTTTAAAGCCAAAAGCTAAATTATTAGAAAAAAACATTGGTTATATTTATGTTCCTGGTTTCACTTCAACCAATGATAGTATCTCTAGATTATTTGCTGATACAATCCAAACCCTAATCAAAAATTTAGATACACAACAAAAAATTAAAGGATGGATAGTAGATTTGAGGAATAACCAAGGAGGAAATATGCACCCAATGATTGCTGGTTTAGGCCCTTTATTAGGTGAAGGAACTTTAGGATATTTTATTAAAAAAGACACTGACTTTAATATAAATAACAGATGGTATTATGAAAATGGGAACGCAGGAAACGGAAGCACTGTACTTACAAAATCTTTAAACCATTATGAAATTAAAAAACCTAAACAAAAAATTGCGGTTTTAATAAGCTCAACAACAAGCAGTAGTGGAGAAATGACAGCAATTTCTTTCATCGGAAAAAAGAATGTTAAACTTTTTGGGCAACATAGCGGAAGTTATACTACCGGAAATGTAAGTTTTATACTTTCTGATGGTTCAGCATTGGTTTTGGCTTGCTCTTTAGTTGCAGACCGTAATCATAAAAAATATTTAAAAGGGATTGAACCTGATGTATTTGTAAAGCCGTCAGACAAAAATGATGATACTTTAAAAACTGCAGAAACTTGGTTGCTCAATTAAAAGGTATGTAGATTTTTTTGAATGGTTTGTTTCAAATCTTCCCTCACTCCTACTTTATCTGCAAAACTTAACCACTTTTTTACAGTTTCATTAATTTCATTAATGGTTTTTTCTGCTTTTTTAATATGGTTAGCATTGGCAATAGTCATTAAATCTTCTTTAGAAATATTGCGATGTTTTCCATTAACGCTTAAAGTTTGCTGGTTTACCCAAACATTATTAGCATCAAAAGCATAACAAATATCATAAGCCGGTGCTAATTCCCATCTCTCATCTTTTTTCATCCTAAAAGAAAAATTCTTGGTATGGTCATCGCAATTGGTGGCTAAAACATTAAAAACCATTCTTTTAAACATTTGCTCTGCCTCGGGATACGTTAATCGTAATAACCTCATGGTTTGGAAAACCTGCTCATAACCATAACTAAATAGATTATTATAATCAAAATGGTTAATGCCGCAAAGGGTTTGTATATGATGTTTGGTGTTATTATCCCTATCAAAACGCTTAGTCATAAAATGCGCTCTTGCTCCCTCTTCTAATAATTTACAATCCGACATTTCAATCCCACATTCTGTTGCCATTAAATAATAGGCGTATTCTACTTTTCCCCAACCACTACTTTCTCCAAATTGTGCATCAAAAACGCCATCCAATTTTATCAACCAATGCTCAAAACCTTCTGGCACATCTGTTTGCCCAGATCGTACCTCTCCAGTTTGCTCATTGTAAGCGATTACTGCTTTCGGTCTGGCCCCTCCTGCCGATGTTCCAATCTTTAAAATTTGGGTCAATGCTTCCTCATCATCATCACTTAAATTAGTTTTAAAAGCTTCTTTATCGCCTAATAATTTTTGAGCAACATCTACTAGGTTATCTAGTTGTATGGCAAAAGTACTGGTACTTGCAGAAATTTGTGATGGTTTAAATTCTAATGCTCCCATTGCTCTTGAACCTATAAAACAAAGCTGTTCTACAGGGTTCATGCTATTTACCGGCCTGCCTTGCTGCGCCAACCAAATATTTATCAATTGATTACCATATCTATCTGGTAAAACATCTGCCAATAAACCCGGTAAACCTTTAAAAGTATCTACTGCATTATCTTTGTTTTTTCTTAATTCTGGAAAACTATATATTCTTGCCCCATTAGCTAAATGCATTTTTATAGGTGATAAATCACAACCTTTTCTTATAAATGCTGGCGCATACTCAAAACTTGCCAACTGCAATTCTTGATTCCATTTTACTGCACCAACCAATTCACCCCAAATTCTAACCTCTGCTACATCTACCATGATAACTCATCGCTTTCACTAACCTTACTGTTATTATTTTTTGGTGATGCTTTTTTTCTAATTTTTTTCTTCATTTTAGCATAAGCAAATGGGCTTATTTCTTCTACAACTTCAAAGGCATCTACCACGTATAGCAAATCTAATACCCTTAGTATTCTTACAAATGTGTTAAGCGTAGTTTGACCATTGCGTTCCATTAAACTCAATGTAGAGCGACTAATCCCCGCAGCTTCTGCAACTTCATCTTGAGATTTATTTTGTTTGATCCTATGATGAAGAATAAATTTGCCAAATTGAGAAACTAAGTTTTTATCACTATAAGAAAGTGATTTTTTGTATGATATATCATCCATAATTAAAATAAAAGCTACTTAATGTAAGTTTTATCATTCAAATATAAACATTTATTTTTAAAATTTAATTATGTATGATATATCAGTCTTTATATCTAATTTTATATTATATTGAATCATAAATCATACTAATGAAATTTTAATACTTTAATATTGTAAAATATAATCGTTTAATTAAATTGCATAAAATATAGAGAACACTTTATGAATTATATCCCAAATCAAAATCGTTATCAGAATATGCATTACCGCCGTTGTGGAAATAGTGGGATTAAGCTTTCTGCGCTTTCATTAGGTTTATGGCATAATTTCGGCGGAGTAGATGTTTTTGAGAATTACCGTAAAACTCTTCATTTTGCTTTTGATAGCGGGATTACACATTTTGATTTAGCAAATAATTACGGCCCTCCTCCAGGATCAGCAGAGGAAAATTTCGGTAAAATACTTTATCAAGATTTTAAAAATCATAGAGACGAAATGATCATCTCTACCAAAGCAGGTTATAAAATGTGGGATGGCCCTTATGGCGATTGGGGTTCTAAAAAATATTTAGTTTCTAGTTTAGACCAAAGCTTAAAGCGGATGAACTTAGAGTATGTAGATATTTTTTATCATCACAGGCCAGATCCGGAAACACCTTTAGAAGAAACCATGGCAGCCTTAAATTTAATGATAAAGCAAGGAAAAGCCTTGTACATAGGTTTAAGCAATTATGAAACGCCAGAATTTGAAGATGCTTTAGCCATTTTAAAAAGGCTAGGAACTCCATGCTTCATACATCAACCAAAATATTCTATGTTTGAGCGTTGGGCTGAAGAAAGTTTGTTAGATGCATTAGAGAAACACCAAATAGGCTGTATTCCTTTCTCGCCATTAGCACAGGGTTTGTTAACCAATAAATACCTTTATGGAATACCTGAGGATAGCAGATTAGCAAAACCTGCAGGCTTTTTAACAGAGGCATACGCAACTCCCGATAAAATAGAAAAAGTAAAAAAACTCAATGAAATAGCGATTAATCGTGAACAAACCTTAGCACAAATGGCCATTGCCTGGTTATTAAAAGATGATAGGGTAACTACCGTTTTAGTTGGAGCTAGCAAAGCATCTCAATTGGCAGATTCATTAAAATGTTTAGATAATATTTATTTTGAGGAATACGAGTTGAAGGAGATTGATGAAATTTTGAGTAAATAAAGTCTTTAAAAATTGCATTAAAACACAAATTAATATGACAAATAATAAAATTATCAAACTAATTGGTGATATTATTGTAGTTACAATATAAATTAAAAATTCAGAAAACTCAAATCATGTTTAAAAAAATTCCCTTCATAGAGTTAGCTATTTTAATAGCTACCATTGCAATTATTTTTCTTTCTGAATATTATTATATTGTACTTAAAGATCATGATAGAGCTATTTTTATAGGTTTATGGCCTCCAACAATGATAGGGTTATTGATTTATTTAAATTTAAGTAAGAACCAAAAATAATATGGAAAATTTAGATATAATCGTTTTAACTATAATTGTAACTGTGTTGTTCGGTATTTTTATTATTGGTCCTTTGTTTGCTGCACATTCTTTGTCAAAAGCATCTACAAAACCAAATGATAAGAAGAAAAAAGATTAAAGTTTAATGAGTTTTAATACTAAAAACTTAAAATTATATTTAAAATAGACATTTAACTATTCTGAAATTTATCTTCAACTCCAAGCCCAAATAACGCAAAATCATATTTCGTAGGGTCAATTGAGTCAAATTGCCTTAAATTATCAGTCAATTCTAAAGCAGTTTGCCAATCTGTTTGTTTACGGGTAATTAATCCTAATTTTCTTCCTACCCTATCTACATGTAAATCGCAAGGGCAAATTAATTGGCTGGGTTTTATTTGATTCCATATACCAAAATCTACTCCACAATTATCTTTCCTCACCATCCATCTTAAAAACATATTTAACCGTTTACAGGTAGATTTTTGTAATGGAGAAGAAACATGTTTAATAGTTCGCTTAGGATAATCGGGCAAAGAAAAAAAATAGGACCTAAAATGATTTAAATGAGGTTCAATAGTTTGATTGTTTTCAAACCCATCCTTAAAAAAAGCATCTTCCAAAGATTCGAATTTAGAATAGTGAGTCTTAAAAAACTCAATAAAATAAAGTGTGTCTGTGGCGTTAAAAGTGCGGTGTTTAAAATTCAACAACCGCTTCAAATCGGTATCTTGATGGTTCATGATAAAATCATAAGGCGTACCATCCATCAAAAAAATTAATTCTTTACATTTATTAATGATGGTTACTCTTTGCCCCCAAGCCAACATAGCGCTCCAAAAACCCATAATCTCAATATCCTGTTTTTTTGTAAATAAATGAGGAATAGAAACCGGATCTAACGTTATAAAATTAGGCTGGTTATATTGGATAACTTTCTGGTTTAAAAAATCTTCTATTTTTTGTAATCTATAATTCAATTTTTTCGATAATATTAAAAATCAAAATTAACCTAAAAAACCTCGCAATCATATCCAATTCTTTATATTTGAAATAAAATATCAATAAAATGAAAAATACAATCTACTTATTTGTCATCCTTTTAACGCTAAATGCTTGTTCTCCCAAAATAAGTAATACTGTTGTATTAAATGATTTAAAAGAGCTTTCTAGCGATAAATATGAAGGTCGCAAAACTGGTACTAAAGGAAACGATATGGCTGCAGATTTCATTATTGATAAGTTTAAAAATGCAGGTTTATTATCTTATCATAGTAATTATAAACAACCTATCGAGTTTAAAAGCAAAGCTGGAGAAACTATAAACGGGAATAATATTGTTGGATATATTAAAGGTAAAAGTGATAAAATAATGGTGATATCTGCTCATTATGATCATTTAGGAATTAAAAATGGTAAAGTTTTTAATGGCGCAGATGATGATGCAAGTGGTGTTGTTGCAGTTTTAGCTTATGCAGATTATTTTTCAAAACATCAACCAAAATATACTTTAATTTTTGTTGCTTTTGATGCCGAGGAAATGGGTTTACAGGGTTCAAAGTATTTCGTTGCCCATGCCCCAGTTAATTTAAAAGATATTGCCATTAACATCAATATGGATATGATTGCTCATAATGATAAAAATGAACTTTATGCCACCGGAACTTTTCAATTCCCAAATCTAAAACCTTTTATTACCTCTATAAACCAAAAACCAAATATTCTTTTTGGACATGATGATCCTAAAACGGGGAATGAAGATTGGACTTATCAAAGTGATCAAGGCTCATTTTATGCTAAAAATATTCCCTTTATTTATTTTGGAGTAGAAGATCATAAAGATTATCACAAAGAAACAGACGAGTTCGAAAACATCAATCAAGATTTTTTTGTAGGTGCTGTAAAATCTATTTTAGAAGTGATTAAAAATATCGATAAAGATTATGTTGCTTCTAACCGAGTGAGAGAAAATATTATAATGAATTAATTTAATATTTAAATTTACCCAAAGTTTTTTCTGCCTGATCAATTTCAGATTTCAAGCTACTTAGTTCCATTTTTAAAGCATTTACGCTCATTTGTATTTCCCTAAAAGAAATATAGAGTGAAATCATCAGCAATAAAAGACTCATTCCAAAAACATATTGAGCTAATTGTGTTTGCTGGTAATACATTAAAAACATACATAAAACACAAAAAAAGAAACTCACAATTCCGCAACCCTGCATATTTCTGATAAAATATATGCGCTTTCTAAGATTAGCCATTTGACCTAGTAAATTTTCATCCTTGTTTTGAATGTATTGAGTTTTCATGCTTCTTATAATGCTGGATAGTGCCAAAAATTTATTGGTATAAGCCAGTAACAATAAAGAAATTGCTGAAAACAGTAAGGCTGGTGTGGTTAGGGTAAATTCCATATTAAAAGATTGCTAGTACGTTAATCATCTTTTTATTCATCTCAAATTCATCACCTGCCTTTTTTCCAATTAATAATTTGCCAATTGGCGATACAGGCGAAATCATAAAGACAGATTGATTATCAATTTTAATTTCTCCCAAACTAACCGTAATAAAAAATGATCCGATGTTTGTTACCACCAAGCTACCCAATAAAATTTGATGATATTTATTTTGCAGTGCTAAGTTTTTAAGGTTAAAAAAATGCTGTTGATTGATAGCGAATTGCTGCTCTAACCTATTAATTTCTTGTTGAGACATTTCACGGCTTGTCTCGTATTTATCACCCATGCTGCTTTTAGAATCATTGGCAATTCCATCTCTTAAAGCAGCTATTTCTTTTTGTAAATTAGCTTGCTTATCCAACAAAACCAACAAGCCATGCTGATAAACTTTCTCTTTAAATTGTAAATCCATAGAGAAATCTTAATCGCCAATCATTACTCCTGGTTTATTTACCAAAGGCACTTTTATAAAGTTTGATTCTAAAATACTTTCAGGCAAAAAGATAAATTTTTTATCAAAAATCTCTTTACCAATGTAATAACTTACCCAATATTCATTATTTAATCCAAAAACTTCTTCATCAATGGCTTCTACTTTAGCAAAAGATTTCGCTTCTACTTTTTCTATTATGTGCCTAAGAGTAGATGTCTTCACTTTCTCACCATTATTTAAACCATAACCTTTTGATGTTATCAAAACTGTTTCGATTATGGTATCTTTTAAATTGATAAGATAAACATTCCATACTTTACTTTCAGGAGTTTCAGATTCTAAAACCACAGCGATAGAAATATCTTCTACCAAATTTTGTGGCAGGTCTTTTTTCATGATTATTTCTTTTTTGCAAATACCTTTTTAGCAGGAGCTTTTTTGACTGGTGCTTTTTTAGCAGGAGCTTTTTTGGCTTTAGCCTCAAAAGCATCTGGCACCTGCTCAGTTATTAGTTTTTTAACCTCTTCTAAAGAAATATTCTGCAAATCTTCTGGCGTATATTTTTCTCCAGAAAGAGGGTTTTTTCCCAACTTCAGCATTGCTTTTCCAAACCTGATAAAAGGTCCCCATCTTCCATTTTCAATAGCAATTTTTTCTTTTTCCCATTGTTGGATGTAACGATTTGCCTCTTTTTCTAATTTTGCACTAAGCAATTCGTCAATTTCAGCCTTAGAGAGATTATCAAAATTATATCTCACAGGCACATTTACAAAAATATCTTTCCATTTCAAAAATGGACCAAATCTTCCTTTTCCCTTTGTAACAGGTTCTCCTTTAAATGTAGCAACAGGTGCGTCGGCCAATTTCTTTTCTTCAATAATGGCAATCGCAATTTCATCATCAACGGCTAAAGCATTTTGATTTTTGGGTAAAGAAACATAGGTTTCTCCCCACTTTACATAAGGTCCAAATCTTCCAACTCCAACAGAAACTTCTTTTCCGTCATAATCATTTAAAGAAAACGGTAGCTTAAAAAGCTCTAATGCATCTTCTAAATTAACAGATTCTATAGATTGAGATTTGAGCAGACTAGCATAGATTGGTTTTTCCTCATCATCGGCTTCACCAATTTGCACCATAGGCCCAAATTTACCAATACGGGTATAAACGCTTTTGCCAGATTTAGGATCAACTCCCAATAAGCGTTCTCCGCTCGCTCTATCAGCATTTTCTAAAGTATCTTGAACTTCTATGTGAAAAGGCTTATAAAAATCTTTCAGCATTTTTGTCCAATCTTTTAAACCATGAGCAATCTCATCAAATTCTTTTTCTACGTTGGCGGTAAAATGAAAATCCACAATCCCTTTAAAATGCTCTACCAAAAAATCATTTACAACAGCGCCAATATCGGTAGGAAACAATTTTCCCTTATCTGCACCAGTAATTTCTGATTTTGTTTGTTGTTTTATTTCTCCTTTTTTTAAAGTGATAACATCGTAATTTCTTTGCTTTCCTTCTCGCTCTTCTTTAGAAACGTATCCTCTATTTTGAACTGTAGAAATGGTTGGTGCATAAGTAGATGGTCTTCCAATGCCTAACTCTTCTAATTTTTTTACTAATGCAGCTTCAGAATATCTTGCCGGCGGGCGAGAAAATCTTTCTGTGGCTGTCAACTCTTCTAAATTTAATTTTTGTTGTGAAGCTAATGGTGGCAGAATAGAGTTATCAGAATTATCATCTACCTTTTCTTCCTCATCATTCCCTTCTAAATAAACTTTCAAGAAACCATCAAATTTAATGACTTCGCCATTGGCCGTTAATTCTTCTTTTCTGGTGCTAATACCAATTTTAGCAGTGGTTTTTTCAATTTGCGCTTCACTCATTTGTGAGGCAATCGCTCTTTTCCAAATCAGTTCATACAAACGTTTCTCAGAAGCATCGCCATCATTTAAAAAATGTCTTTCAAAATGTGTTGGACGTATCGCTTCGTGAGCTTCTTGTGCGCCTGCAGATTTTGTTTTAAACTTTCTTTGCTCAAAATATTTATCGCCATAAGCGGATTTTATTTCTTGAGCCGCAGCATTTAATGCAGTATCAGAAAGATTTACCGAATCGGTACGCATATAGGTAATCTGACCAGTTTCGTATAATTTTTGAGCAACCGTCATGGTTCTAGAAACTGAAAAACCTAATTTTCTTGCTGCTTCTTGTTGTAAAGTGGAAGTTGTAAATGGAGCAGCAGGATTTCTCTTTAATGGCTTAACATCTAAAGTATTTACTTTAAAAATAGCACCATTGCAATCCTCTAAAAATTTTTGAGCATCTTCTTTTTTATCAATCTTTGAGGAAAGTTCTGCTTTTAAAATCTCTTTTTTATCGGTACTAAATATTGCGACAACCCTAAAAGCTGGAGTGCTCGTAAATGCATTAACTTCTCTTTCACGGTCTACAATTAATCTCACTGCAACAGATTGTACCCTTCCGGCAGATAATGAAGGCTTTACTTTTTTCCATAAAACTGGCGAAAGCTCAAAACCTACCAATCTATCTAAAACCCTTCGGGCTTGTTGGGCGTTTACTAAATCGTAATTAATCTTTCTTGGGTTTTCAATCGCCTTAATAATTGCAGGCTTAGTAATTTCATGAAAAACAATACGTTTTGTATTTGCCTCAGTTAATCCTAACGACTCATATAAATGCCATGAAATAGCTTCTCCTTCCCTGTCCTCATCCGATGCTAACCAAACCATTTCTGCTGATTTTGCCAACTTTTTAAGTTCGGCAACTAAAGCTTTTTTATCTGGAGAAATCTCATAATGTTGCTTAAAGTCGTTATCCACTTCAATGGCGCTGTCATCTTTCCTTAAATCACGAATATGACCATAGCTAGATTTAACCATGAAATCTTTTCCAAGATAACCCTCAATAGTTTTTGCTTTTGCCGGAGATTCTACAATTAGTAAGTTTTTAGCCATTTAGATTAGATTTTAACGCAAATAAAGGATAATATATTTAGTAATCCCAAAAAAGATGGTATTTGTGGGGTTTTGTGAAACGATTGTGATATAAAATTTAGTAAAAATAACTTTAGCAAAATAGTTAACATTAGATAACGAAAATATCGTAGTTATTTGATATATTCGTAGTAATGAACAAATTGACATTACAAGAAGAAGAAGCAATGCTTGCTGTATGGCAAATTGGCAAAGGTTTTATAAAAGATTTTATGGATGCTTTATCTGAACCTAAACCGCCATATACAACTTTAGCTTCTACCGTAAAAAATTTAGAGAAAAAGGGATACCTCAAAAGCGAGCGTTTTGCTAATGCCAATAGATATTCTCCAGCGGTTAAGGAATTAGATTATAAAAAGAAGTTTATGAAAGGTTTTGTAGAAAACTACTTTCAAAACTCCTATAAAGATTTAGTCGCTTTTTTTGCCAACGACAATAAAATAAGCGCTGATGAATTAAAAGAAATTATTAACCTGATTGAAAATCCAAAAAAATAACAAATGTACCAAGTCTTTCTCATCTTAATGAAGATTAATTTTGTGCTCTTATTGTTTGCTGGTGCATATTATCTGATATTAAAGAATTTTACTTTCTACAGCCTTAATAGGTTTTATTTGGTATTTGTAATTGTATTTTCTAGCTGTTATCCATTCATCAATCTCACCAATATTTTTAATCAACATCAAGAAAACTTAGCCGCAGTAGGTGAAATAGTGAAAAGTTTAAATGCAGACCAAATTATTAAACAGCAATCACTTTTAGATTTTTGGGGATTGATCATTACTGTGCTTATTATAGGTATGATTGTTTTTATATTTAGACTGATGATTCAATTGTATTCTTTATATCAAATACATAAAAATACAGAACCAGAAAAATATAATAATTTTAAAATCAGAAGATTATATGACAAAATAAGTCCCTTCTCATTTTGGAAAACCATTTATATCAATCCTTCTATCCATTCTGAAAAGGAAATTGAAACCATACTAGCACATGAAAAAATTCATGTTGATGGACTACACACTTTGGATATATTAATTGCAGAATTAAGTACTGCTTTTTACTGGTTTAATCCTGGGATTTGGCTGATGAAAAAAGCCATTAAAGAAAATATTGAATTTCTTACAGACGCAAAAGTTTTAAATAATGGGATTGATAAAAAAGAATATCAATATAATTTATTGACAGTTAGTAATTTGAAACTTCAAACAAGTGTAGTAAATAGTTTCAATTTCTCTGATATTAAGAAACGTATTAAAATGATGAACGCCAGAAAATCATCGAAAAGTAGAGTGCTAATTTATATTATTATAGTTCCTTTATTACTGACCACTTGTTTAGCTTTTACAGTATCTATCATAAAGAAAGAGCCAATAAAATATTTTTCTGCTCCAAACCCACCAAATGGTTTATTTCCAATTGTTATTAAAAAGCCAATAGTGAAACTGTTAAAGAAATCATCGGAAAATGATGATCAATCTAACCGAAAATTAAGTCTGACGGTTTTATCAAAAAATAAAAAAAAGATATTGAGTTCAAGTTTTCTATCCTCAATAAAATTGAAAGACGAGCTAGAGTCTAAGGACACTATCCAATATAGTCCTACAATCTTATTGGTAAAGATGAATAAAATATCAGCGGAATTAGAGAAAAGTTTAATAGGATTTAAAGATGTAAAGGTTAATGATATTCAAATAAAAGTAATCCCTAATTTTCCATCCGCTAACTATAAAATCAAAAAAATAGCCATTATTAAATTAAATGATAGCTCTGATTTTTACCCAAAAGATTCAAGTAAAGTAACCTACTTTTTAAATGGTAAGGTGATAAATAGTAAAGACTTGAAAGATATTCCCTCAAACAATATTAAAAGCATCAACATCCAAAAAAATAAAATAACAGGTACAGGCATAATTATCGAAAGTAATTAAAAGTTGAAGGCTGTTTTCAACAATATCATTCTTCCTAATATTTGATATTGCCCTCTATTTAAGGAATTTGCAGAAATGAATGCCGTTTCAAATGTTTTTACATTGCCAATATTATTGATATTGAAATCTATATCAATTTTATGTTTTACCCATCTATATTTAAGATTAAAATCAGAAAAAACATAGCTTAAGTTTTTTTGGGAGGATTGCTGCGTATAAATTTGCTCAGTAGAAAAATTTAAATAGATATTATTAAAAGCATTGATAGCTATTGTTCCTTTTTGATTAAACTGATCTATGGTGTTTTTAATAGCTATTACCGATGTTGTCTTATTTAAAGCATGGCTAAAATTTCCTTTATAATTTGCGTTTATTCTTTTACTTATTTTTGTATCAAAACTTATATTATAAGATGTAAGAATATTTGTAAAAGGTAAAAGTTCATTATTTTGGAATTGGTTAAATTTGATAAAGCCAGTTTTAAAACCAATATTCAGAGTAGTTTTTATAGGGAATAAATATTTACTTGCTCCAATTTTAAAATCAAAATTCTGTATTGAATTTTCTAAAGAAACTTGTATACGTTGTTGAGTATTATTAGTGATTTGATAACTGGTAATAGTATTTAGAATAGTTTTTGAATAATTGACACCAGTGTTTAAAAAAAACATTTGCATCGCTTTGCGATAATTAAATATACCCGAAAGAGAATTTGTTCTACTCTCATTGATAGGGGAATTATTAGCAGACAATGACCTGTAGTTTGTTAAAATAGTACCCTGATAAACATCATCTATTCCGCCCAGGCTATTCTTAAAACTGTAGCTGGCTAAAAAATAATTCTCTACTCCTGATTGTATCTTTGCAGAAACTATAGGATTTATAAAAACCCGATTTAGGCTTTGATTAAACGACTTCGAAACATCCTTATAATCAATAGAATTATAACTTAAAGGAAGAGTAAATGAAAGCTTAAATTTATCACTAACAAAGTCATAATTTGGTTCTAAAAACAATTTGGTTTTATGCCAATTTAAATGGTTTGCATAATTCTCTCCTAAAGAATTAAGATCATCATTCCCTTTTAATTGAAGAAGTTGGGTATTTAAATTCTGTGTTTGAAAGTTAAATCCAGCTTTATAAGTCTGAATAAATTTACCTTTTGTTAATGCGAAGCTTACGTAATTATTAGTGAAAAACGTGGGTAAATCCGCTTCCTGATATAAACCATTATAAGGTTGATTGTTATTGATAAAAGCTTGATTTAATCCTGGCTTCACCAGCAAATTTTCTGGCTGGTTGCTACTATTTATATAAGAGTAAAAGTTAACCATCTGCTCTGATTTAAACTTTTTTCTCCAGCTTAAATCATTAGAAAAATTTAAGGTTTTTTGATTTAAATTTTGTTTGGCGCCTAAACCATTAATGATAAAATCCGAAGAAATCTTTTCTGGGGCATAATCTAAAACTAAAGTATTATTCAAATAATTATTTTCGGCATTCCAGTTCAAATTAAATTGTGTTCGTAATTTTTGGGGCTTAAAACGGTTATCCTGTGTTTCTGAATAGCGGATAGTATCCTTTTGTAAATAAGTTTCTGACAATCTTTGGTAAAACTGTGTTTGCGTATCTTTTAAATACGCAATGTTTGCTTTTATAGATAGTTCATCATTAAATTTATAAAGGTTATTAAAATTACCGACTCCTACATTATTAAATAAAGTTCTGTTTTGAGGTAAAAGAGGCACATTAGACAAACCAGCAGATAAAAAATTTTCTGGTCTATTATTTTCTAATACCATCAAATAATCTGAAAAATTATGAGATATCAAATCATTTGCTAAGTTTTCACCAATATTATTTGCTTTTAAACTATTGATAAACTTCACTTTCTTTTTAAACATCATACCAGTAAGCCCCAAATCAAACTTTTCTGGTGTTCCACCTCCTACCTTTGCATCTCCAATCAACTTTAATTTAGCCTCTGCCGTAGTCACTAAGTTTAGTGCAACATTATCACTCGTGTTATTTTTACGCAGCATTTTTATAGGTTGATCCTTCTCTATTACCTGCACTTTATCAACCGCACCATGAGGAATAGCTTTTGTTGCAATGTTATATTTATCATCTAAAACATTATCACCATCTATATAAAGATTTGAGATACCCTTTCCGTTATAGCTCACTTTTCCATTATCTGCAACTTCTATCCCAGGCATTTTCTTTAACACATCGCCAATGCTACGGTCTTGTTTGTCCGCAAAATCAGATGTTTTATAATTTAAAGTGTCACCTTGGACAGAAAGAATAGGTTTATTTTTGACCGTAACAGTTGGTAAATTAATTGTACCCTCCTGTAAAATAATGGTATAATTTTTTTGTTTTACTTGTATTAAAATAGATTGTTTTTGAAAACCAATACTAGTTATTTCTAAGTTATAAGGTAAGTTCTCCGTTTTAGATAATAACTTAAACTCACCATTATTATTTGATCTGGTAAAACCTAAAACGCCCCCATCTTTATTTTTAAGTATGATACTTGCAAAGCTTATGGGTTTAGCCAAACTATCTAAAACTTTCCCCTCAATTGTTATTTGTGCCAAAATAACATTGCTAAAGCCAAGAAATAAAAAGATTATCCAAAAAAACTTTATCATTTGCTTTCAGGCAGCTCTATGGGGTTATTCATAACTGGTAATTTAAGGTTAGAAGTGTTAGTAGACCTAGTCATTTTAAAATCTCCGCTCATACCCATACTTGCCATTTGGGTTTTCATAAAGCCTTCTGGATCATCTTTTTGGGCTTGTTTTAATTTTTCAAATTCTTTACGAGTTGTTTTAATCGCATCTTTTGGAATAGTAATTAAAGCACCCATATAATCTGTTTTAGATCCTGCCCCCATTATTATAACTCTAGTGCCTAAAGTTTCTTCCTCTTTTTTATCATTTGGAGTAGTGATTACTTTTTCTAAACCGGTAAACAAAAACTGAACTTCTTTTTTATCATCATAAGCTTGCAAAATTAAACCTGGTAAACCATTCAGTTTCCATGGGCCAGTACTAAATGGTAAATCTGATGCAAACCATGCTATCCAATTTCTTCCTTTATAATTAGCTGTAGCTTTTTGACAAACCAAACCGCCATAACTCGCCGTATCAGTTTCAATTTTCCAATTAAAAGTGGGCATGGGTTCCTCAATCAAGTAATTGTTCATCAAACGTTCTTTCACATAAAACTTTCCTTCATTGGCAAAAGAAAAATAATCAATATTGGTAGTAGGCTTAAAATTAGGATTTGAAAGATTGATGTTCATATTCGTTCTTCCATCTTGATTTTTCATTTGTTCTTCAACCATTTTTCTTCGGGTTGCGTCTAAATTTATTTTATCATAACTGGTATAAACTGAAGCGTTTTTTCCAACAACTAAAAGCATTTTTTCAGTACGTGGCTTGTCTCTAAAATTGGTATCCACAATATGGATAAAATCATAACTTGCTCTTAACAAAGCTTCATCAGAATTTTGAGCATAACTTTTAAACCCAATCAATAGTGATAGTAAAACAAAGATCTTTTTCATAATATGTACTAATTTTTCATAAAACTACGAATATATCGTAGAAATAAAAGAAATTTTTTAAATTTATTTATTTGGCCGTTTTAACGGGCTATTCACTATATCTTTTTTTGCAATTTGCGTGATGGTTAAAGCAAAAAAAGGATGTCGTTTCTATCCCTAACGCGGTCAATTACCATAAAAACTATGGTAACACGAAGTATCATTAATTTTACGCCATTTAACAAGTTTATTTACCTTCTAGTTTTTGCCTTAACGAGTTCAAAAACGTAAATTTGAAATCCTGATAAAGGATTTAAACTACTCCAATGCAAGATACCACCATATATAAACCAAATAATAAAATCAGATTTGTAACTGCCGCTTCCCTTTTTGATGGGCATGACGCCACCATCAATATTATGAGGAGGATTTTACAGTCTTCTGGAGCAGAGGTAATTCATTTGGGTCATAACCGTTCTGTAGATGAGGTGGTTAATTGCGCTATTCAAGAAGATGTGCAAGGTATCGCCATGACATCTTATCAAGGCGGACATATAGAGTATTTTAAATACATGTTTGATTTATTGCAGGAAAGAAATGCGTCTCATATCAAAATTTTTGCTGGCGGTGGTGGCGTAATACAGCCCGATGAAATAAAAGAATTAGAGGCTTACGGTATCAATAAAATTTATTCCCCTGATGACGGCAGAAGAATGGGTTTACAAGGTATGATTAATGACATGCTTATAAAAACCGATTTCCCAACCCTCACAAAATTAAACGGAGAAATTAAGACTTTACCCGATAGAAATGTTAAATCTGTTGCTTCTGCAATTTCTGTTGCAGAAAACTTTCCAGCTGCGGCAGTAGATTTTTTAAAGGAAGTAAACCAACTTATAGGCAATCAAACCATCCCAGTTTTGGGAATTACTGGAACAGGCGGAGCAGGAAAATCATCTTTGGTTGATGAATTGGTCCGTAGGTTTTTAGTAGAAACCGATAAAACAATGGCCATTATTTCTGTTGATCCCTCCAAAAGAAAAACAGGTGGTGCGTTATTGGGAGATAGGATTAGGATGAATTCTATCAATAATCCAAGGATTTATATGCGTTCTTTGGCTACACGTCAAGCTAATTTGGCCTTATCAAAATACGTTCAAGAATCTATCAATATCTGCAAAGCTGCTGGTTTTGATTTGGTGATTGTAGAAACTTCTGGCATCGGCCAGTCTGATACAGAAATTACCGAACATTGCGATGTTTCTTTATATGTGATGACACCAGAATTTGGTGCAGCAACACAACTGGAAAAAATTGATATGCTGGATTTTGCCGATATGGTGGCCATTAATAAATTTGATAAACGTGGTGCACAGGATGCGATTAGGGATGTGAGAAAGCAATACAAACGCAACCATAATATATTTGATGCAACTGATGAAGATTTGCCAGTTTATGGTACTATGGCTTCTCAGTTTAATGACCCCGGAACCAATAATCTTTTCTCGGCTTTGATGAAAAAGATTACCGATAAAACGGGAATCGATTTTGAAGCTAAAATGGCTTTCACCAAAGAAGAATCAGAGAAAATATACATCATACCGCCTGATAGAACACGTTATTTAGCTGAAATTGCAGAAGCTAATCAGGCTTACGCCGAGTTTGTGAATACACAAAGTAAACTTGCGCAACAACTTTTCCAATTAAAAGGTACAATTGAGCTTTTAGAAAATCATCAGGCTAAAGCTGAGGAAGTAGAAAGTTTAAAAACGCTTTACGCCAATATTGAAGAGAGATTAGATGGAGAATGTAAACGACTTTTACGCCAATGGCCAGAAACTGTAAAGCAATATAAAGAAGAATATTTTATCTATAAAGTGAGGGATAAGGAAATCAAACAATCCTTATTTTCAGAATCTTTATCAAAGCTAAAAATCCCAAAAATCTCTTTACCTAGATATGAAGCTTGGGGAGATATTTTAAGATGGCTATTAACTGAAAACCTACCCGGTGAATTTCCTTACGCAGCTGGAGTGTTCCCTTTAAAACGTGAAGGCGAAGACCCAACACGTATGTTTGCAGGAGAAGGCGGCCCAGAAAGAACTAATAAACGTTTCCATTATGTAAGTTTAGGTCAACCTGCAAAAAGGCTTTCTACCGCTTTTGATTCGGTCACTTTATATGGCGAAGATCCACATGAACGTCCGGATATTTATGGTAAAATTGGTAATTCTGGTGTAAGCATTGCCACTTTAGATGATGCAAAAAAACTATATTCTGGTTTCGATTTATGTGCTGCTTCTACCTCAGTTTCCATGACCATCAACGGTCCTGCACCAATGCTTTTAGGCTTTTTCATGAATGCCGCCATAGATCAGCAATGTGAAAAATACATTAAAGAAAATGGCTTAGAAAAAGAAATCGAAAAGAAAATTGATGCCATCTACAAAGATAAAGGTATTGCAAAACCCCATTACGAGGGTAAATTACCAGAAGGAAATGATGGTTTAGGTTTGATGTTACTTGGCTTAACCGGTGATCAAGTTTTGTCAGCTGATATTTATGAGCCTATTAAGGCAAAAGCGATTGCCACAGTACGTGGAACAGTGCAGGCAGATATTTTAAAAGAAGATCAGGCGCAAAACACTTGTATTTTTTCAACAGAATTCGCCTTGCGGATGATGGGCGATATCCAACAATATTTTATCGAAGAAAAAGTCAGGAATTTCTATTCTGTTTCTATTTCTGGCTATCACATTGCAGAAGCTGGTGCAAATCCCATTTCACAGCTTGCTTTCACGCTTTCTAACGGTTTTACTTTTGTAGAATATTATTTAAGCAGAGGGATGAATATCGATGATTTCGCACCTAACCTTTCCTTCTTTTTTTCTAACGGAATAGATCCAGAATATGCAGTAATAGGAAGAGTTGCCAGAAGAATTTGGGCAAAAGCCATCAAACATAAATACAAAGGAAATGATCGTTCTCAAAAATTGAAATATCATATCCAAACTTCTGGAAGATCTTTACATGCTCAAGAAATTGACTTTAATGATATAAGAACCACGTTGCAAGCACTTTATGCTATTTACGATAATTGTAATTCTTTGCATACCAATGCTTATGATGAAGCCATCACCACTCCTACTGAGGCTTCTGTTCGTAGGGCAATGGCAATCCAATTAATCATCAATAAAGAATTGGGATTAACTAAAAACGAAAATCCTTTGCAAGGTGCTTTCATTATTGAGGAACTTACCGACTTAGTAGAACAAGCAGTTTTAACAGAATTTAAACGCATTAACGATCGTGGTGGAGTTTTAGGAGCTATGGAAACCATGTATCAACGCAGTAAAATACAAGAAGAATCTTTGTATTACGAAACCTTAAAACATACCGGCGAATTCCCAATTATTGGCGTAAATACTTTTTTAAATAAAGAAGGTTCATTGACTGTTTCTCCCGGAGAAATCATCAGAGCTACAGAAGAAGAAAAGCAATTACAAATCCATAATTTAAAGACTTTCCAGGATAGAAATGCGGATAAAACCGAAAGCTTATTAAAAGATTTACAGCTTAAAGCCATTCATGGCGAGAATATTTTTGAAGGATTGATGGAAGCGACTAAATATTGCTCTTTAGGTCAGATTTCTAATGCGTTGTATGAGGTTGGTGGGCAGTATAGAAGGAATATGTAGGGGCTTAAATTTAATGGTAAAGAAATAGTCAATTTTGTTGCCACAAAAAGCCGAAAGCAAAATCCCAATCTTTTAAAAAAAGGTTGGGATTTTTTTGTTCTTGATGCATACAGCCTTTTGCGTTTAGCTTTTTGCCTTTAGCCATTATTAAATTCTTTTGTCTTTCATTTAATTTTTTGAAAATCAAAATAAAAATTTAATTTGTGGTTGAAAAATTTATAATCTGTTTGAATTAATTAACTTCAGATTTTATATTTTTCTACCAATATTTGTTTAGCAAATTTGCGCATATACATCATTGATTGGGTGTATATACCTGATTAAGTTGTGCTGATATGTAAGTTGGCTTTTATTTTAACTGAAATCATAGAAATTATTAAAATTTAAATAAATTCATTACTAACTTAAAATTAAAATTATGAAAAAAATTATCGCTCTAGTTTCATTTATTATTCTTAGTGTAAACACAAAGGCTCAAACATGTTCTTTTTCAAGTTTACAATCTTTTGGTGGTCAACCTACCAATTACTCTGGAAATCAAAATTTAGATTATTTTTTAACAAATGAGTACAACAAATTAGTTTTTTGCTTTGGAGTTAAGCCAAATTCATTTTACATACAAGAAGATGGCTCACCAAATGCTTTTGCATCATCAACAGTTTCAAATAATTCTTTACCAGATGGCACTGTGGTTTTGGGGCTTAAACTTACAAATCAAGAATGTAGCAGTTCTCAATCTGGAACTTGTGTTGCAATGGCTGTTGTAATGGCACACGAATTTGCCCATATACTTGACTTTAAGAACAGATTCGTATCTGGACAACCAAAGATGAAAGAACTTTTTGCGGATTATATGGCAGGTGTTTATTTACACACTAGAGAATTAACTTATACATTTACAGATATTAGAGAAGCAGCAAATAGCATTTTCACAAAAGGCGATACTGACTTTAATTCTCCACAACATCACGGAACTCCTCAAGAAAGAATGAATGCTTTATTAGCAGGTTATGAATTTTCAAGGCAAAAAGTCGCAAGTGGCGTTTATAATATTTCGGTTTTTGAAGCAATGAATTCGGCAAAAAATTATTTAAGATTTTAATTCCTAAATTAACCAAATATTCACTTAAATCAAGATACTGCAAGATGTATTTAAGAAAAAAATATCTGCTAACAGTCGTTTGGTAAAAGTGATGGTTCAGTACTCCGCAGAGACATTTGTGGTTAATCAAAGTTAATTCACAGCATCAGCATTTTTGTTGAAAATTGCCTACTTCGCCTAGCGCCAAAACGTTATGCGCAAGCCTGAAACCGAAATAAAACTATAAACTGAAAAAACAAGAAAAAATATGGCTATAATTCATTTTCTAAATGTCCTTGAGGGAGATTGTAATATTATCCAACACGACTCAAAAAGAGTGACCGTTATAGACATAAGCAATGGATATAATGATTATGATACAGACGAAGAGATTGCGGTTAAAAATTCTCAATTGAGAAAGGATATGTATGATAGAACTCAAGTTCCTTCAGATAAAAAAGACTACAAGCAAAAAAAAACTCCTGACAACCCAATATTTTACCTTAAAGAAAAAGGGATTAAGAATATTTTTAGATTTATCGTTACTCATCCTGACATGGACCACCTCGATGGAATAAAAGACCTTTTTGATGAGTTTAATATTTACAATATTTGGGACACAGATAATAAAAAGGAAATATCAGATAAAGCAAGCTCTGGTGGCTATAATATTGAAGATTGGAAATATTACAAAAGTATAAGAGATGGCAAAATAAATCCATGTAACCGTTTGAAATATTATTCCGGCAACTCAAATCTCTACTATAATCAAGATGATATTGAGATTTTGTCTCCAACAATATCAATTGTTGAAAATTGCAACGAGTATGAGAATTGGAACGACTCTTCATATGTGTTTCTGTTTACTCCGAAAAAAGTAGATGGAGGTAATTGGAAAATTTTATTTGCGGGAGATAGTGAAGACATAACTTGGGAGCACATTTTAAAAAATCATTCTGAAAAAGTAGAAAATATTGATGTACTTTTTGCACCGCATCATGGTAGAGATTCAGGGAGAAATTTCGATTTTTTAAAAATTCTTACCCCGACAATTACACTGTTTGGAAACGCAAGTTCTAATCATTTAGCATATTCAAAATATCCTGAAATAAGGATAACTAATAATCAAGCAGGGTATGTTATTTTGGATGTTACCGCAGACCACATTCAAATATTTGTGAAAAATTATGAGTTTGCTAAGGACTTTAGAATGAATAATAAACGTCAGTGGGGGATTCCAGTCTTTAATGAAGCTCATCACGCATATTTCATTGGTCAAATAAACGCATAAAAGAACATGGCAAATGTATATTATTTAAAAGCAAGATTATTTCCAACAATATTGACAGCAATACCAATATTGATTCTATATAATAAGTTTGTGGCTTCCTTATATCACGACAAACTTGAAAGTATATATACAGCATTACCCACGATAACAGATGTAATTTTCTCGGGAGCTATTATTTTTCTGTTCGTTCAGATAAATCGATTTTTATCGAAGGAAATATTTCAGAGACTTTATTTTAAAGACGAAATAAACATGCCGACAACCACATATTTATTGAAATCAAATAACCAACTTGAGACCAGTATAAAGAAAAAAATCGAAGAAAAGATAAAAAGTAAATTTGAAATATGCTTGCTTTTGACTGATGAAGAGGCTTTAGATGAACAAAGGGCAAGAAAACTTATAGTAACAACCGTTTCGCAAATACGAAATGTTTTAAGGGATAATTCTTTATTACTACAACACAATATTGAATATGGTTTTTTTAGGAACTTAATAGGTGGCTCATTTTTAGCATTTTTAATTTCATTAATTATTGTTATATCTTCAAATAACGCAATGAATATTCAGACTAGAAATTTAGGTTTGATTCTATCACTTATTTATCTGACACCTATTTTGCTTAGTAAATTTATTATAAATAGATACGGAAAGTATTATGCTAAAATTCTTTACGAGCAATTCTTAACTGTTTAAATATTAAGCAGAAAAAGACCAGTGTATAACAGCAAATTTGCACAAAAATGGCTGACCGTAGTGTATGTCAGTTCATCAGTTGGTTATTTAATTTCGTGTGGTGCGACAATAGTTCTGCAAGAAATGCCATTTCTGCGCCAATTTTCAAAACTTTAGGTGTCGTGTTACCAAACCGAAAAACAAAAATAGAATATGAATTTTACTCATTACGATTTAGGGAGAAAAGAAAGAGGACAAACAGTGGAGGTAACTTTATCTGGAAGTGCTGCAAATGTTAGATTAATGGATAGCTCCAATTTTCAAAATTACAAAAATGGACGTCAGCATAAATATTATGGTGGTTTAATAAAGCAATCTCCATTCAGGGTGCAAATACCGAACTCTGGGAATTGGCATGTAACAGTTGACATGGATGGTTTAAGAGGAACAGTTCGTTCAAGTATTCGTATGATTCCTGGTCCACTACCAGAATTTAGACAACCTTCTTTATCAACAGTTCCATCTTTAGTTCATAAAAACGAAACTTTTCCATATTCTGACAATGATGAAGTAGAAAAAGAATATGATGTATTCATTTCTCATGCTTCCGAAGATAAGGATGAAGTTGTTCGACCATTGGCTCAAGCTTTAAAAAATGAAGGGCTTTCGGTTTGGTTCGATGAATTTGAACTTAGGATTGGAGATAGCTTAAGAAGAAAAATAGATAAAGGTTTAGCTAATAGTAAATTTGGAATTGTAGTGCTTTCTAAAGACTTTATTAGAAAAGGATGGACTAATTATGAACTGGACGGTATTATTACAAAGTCTGTTAGTGGAGAACAAATTGTATTACCAATATGGCATAATATAACTAAAAAAGAAGTTTTAGATTTTAGTCCATCACTAGCTGACAAATTAGCTAGAAATACATCTTCATATACTGTAGAAGAGATTGCAATAGAAATTGCAGAAGTAATAGAAAACGCATAAAAACACAAAGCAAATTTGTTCAAAATGGCTGACAGTAGTTCAATTCAGGGTTTTCTATAATTATTTAGTTCATTTCGGTGCGACAATGGTTCTGCAAGCAATGCCATTTCTGCGCAAATTTTCAAACCGTTAGCGGTAAATTTCCCCGACAAAAACGAAATACTTTTGAAACAACATTTATAAATCAAATTTTTAAACAAAAAAACAATGAAAAGAAAATTCTTGCCTTTTATCTTAATTGCGGTATTAGGGTTAACTAATTGCAAAAAAGACAAATCAACTTCGACTGAAATCCTTGTATCAAAAACTTGGAAAAAAGCATTGAATGACAAAAATACAGCTACAAACCCGACTGGAACAGTTATTTATTCTTCTTTTCAAAACTGCGAAGTGGATGACACCTTTAACTTTGGAACAGACGGAAAACTATTAGTAAATAACGGTTCTGTTAAGTGTGACCAAAATGAAACTCAAAATGTAACACAGACCTACAGTATAAACAGGTCTACAAAAGAACTTATTATTAACGGGGTTAAATATACATTAGCCGAAGAATCAAGTAATCAGATAAAATATTATGCAACTCTTCCTCCCGTTACAGGTTATCAATATTTGGTCTTTTTGCTAGAATAATCAGAGAAAAAAAATCTACCGCTAACAACAAGTTTGTACAAAAATGGCTGACCTGCTTAAAATAACTTTCTGCAAATTAATTAAGTTTGTGCAAGCTGACATTGGTACTGCTTTAAAGCCATTTCTGCACAAACTTGCAAACCGTCATCAAGACAAAATTAGGTGGCTAAATAAAGAGTATCAAATTTTAACCCTTTACTCTTTTTGCTTTATCATTCTGTATGCTAATCCCCAATTAGCCAAAGATTGCATTATTGGCGCCAACGTAAGCCCAAACTCGGTTAGTGTGTATTCAACCTTTGGTGGGATTTCAGCATAAATTTTCCTGCTTATTAACCCATCATCTTCTAATTCTCTCAACTGCTGAGTAAGCATTGATTGAGTAATTCCCTTTACACTTCGCTTCAATTCACCAAATCTTGCAGGAGAGGTATGATAGATCGCATTAATTAAAATTGCTTTCCATTTTCCCCCTAAAACTTTCATAGTTGCAGTGACCGGGCAAGATTTTTCATCAAAAACTAAAATTTTTTCGTTATTAACTTCTTGATTATCAATATTAGTATTGTTTTTCATACTTACACATTTAAAATGCCCTACTTGTATTATTCATTTTAACTCTGAAAATTTGCAGTACAAAAATAAAACAAAGTAATAAATATGGCAAGTAAAATCATTTTAAATACGGAGCAAGACGGTATCAAGAGTGGTGTTTCAAAAACGATTTATCCACTTATAGAACAATCATTTTCAATCAATTAATACAAATCAAATTTAAAAAAATGGAAAAAATTTATGAAGCAGAAGTGACAACTTTAGCAGGACGCAACGGTCACGCAAAATCATCTGATGGTTTATTGGATGTAGACGTTAGGTTCCCAAAAGAAATGGGCGGATCAGGCGATGCAACAAATCCAGAGCAACTATTTGCTGCGGCTTGGTCGGCTTGTTTTGGAACAAGTGTTACTATTGCAGCGGAAATTGAAAAAGTTAAAATTGGTGAAGTAAGCGTAACCGCAAAAATTAGTGTTTTGCATTCAAACGGTAACTACGATCTTGGAGCACATCTTATTGTTAAAATAGATGATGTAGATGCTGATACCGCAAAAAGGCTTGTTGAAAAAACCAAATCTATTTGCTCTTATTCAAAAGCAACAAAAGGAAATATTGAAGCTACTTACGAGGTTGCTTAACCACTTATTAATCTTAAAATAAATATAAAATTTAATAAACATGGTAAACTCTCTAAATTGGTTTGAAATCCCAGCAACAGATTTCGCAAGAGCAAAAGCATTCTATGCTAAAGTGTTAGATACTCAAATTCATGACGACCCTAGTCCTCATATGCAATATGCATATTTACCGTCTGATCCAGAAAAAGGCGGATTTGGCGGAGCAATTGCTTGCGGTGAAAACTTTGTTCCTGCAATGACCGGCACAACTATTTATTTAGATGGCGGAAATGACCTCTCAGTTCCTTTAGGCAGAGTAGAAAGTGCAGGTGGAACAGTTATTCTGCCGAAAACAGCTATTGGTGAAAACAGGGGCTTTATTGCACTTTTTATCGACACAGAAGGAAACAAAGTTGGGTTCCATTCAGTGGGTTAAGACTGAGTTTTCCTGTATCTTATAAATAGCTGATAGATTTTTATCATTGATATTTCTATCAGCTTTGCGCTATATCTCCATGAACAAAACAATAATAAACATCGAGAACACAGCATGAACAGATATAACGCCAGCATTTAACAGCAGTTTGCGTCAGGCTAAGTTCAGTGCTTTGTCTGACGCTTTTTACTATATTTGAGTTGTGGTGCTTCGTGTAAAGTGTGGTGCTAAAAATCCCGCCCGAACATAAAGCTGCAAAAAGTGACTAGCTAGTAATATGCGCTAACATCATTTACAACTTCAATGAATATCAATAATGAAATCATTTTAAAGAAAAGAAATAGATTATTAGCCTGGTATAACATGATACCAAATATATTTTGGTCGGTTTTAAATCTAGCTCCAATTCTGGTATTTTGTTTTACACTAATTGATTTAAAGCTCGTTTATATTTTTCTTGCAATAAGTTTCATTCCCGCATTTTTAAAAAATTCATTTATTGATAAATTGCAAATTGGAAATACAACTAAGGTTTATAGAAAATTTGGAGTTCATGTTATTAACAAGATTTCGCAGAATGGAAACATCATAAATAATTTGATAAAAAAGAAGTTTCCAGAACATAAAATCCTTATGAAAGATGAGAAATCAATTTCGGCTCTGGTAGCTCAAACTTATGTTTTTGAGAAATTCCATTTGATATTGTTTCTGTTTTTTAGCTTGATAATTAGCTATTCAATCATTAATCAATACTGGATTTGGGCTTTCGTAATTTTGATAACAAATATTGCCTATAACATTTATCCAAACTTATTACAACAATATATTCGGCTTAAACTTTCCTTATTTAACAAAAGGCAGAATGAGCAAATTATAAACTGCAAGTATTAAATTTATTGGGTTTATATCAGAATTACCCATTATTCATTTCTACTTAACTTATTAATCCTGCTGCTTCATCTCCTGCTTCCGCATCGGCATTTGGTCGATTAAACCGTATAATTTAGAAGAAGTAATAATTTCATTAGAACTAAACTTTTCCCCTCCATCTTTTCCAACAAGTACAACCGTAAATAAATTGGGATTTATTTTCAGAGGACTATAATTTTCAAAATCTTTACTGTTGGTGGCAACTCTAGTGATTTTAATCTGCCTTTCTGATAGTCCAGCTAAATCTGCGGATAAAACCTTAAGCTGTTTCGAGGCAATATCAGCTTTATTATTAGGATAAAATAAGATTACTCCCCTAGTATCCTTGTTTTGAGCATAACAAGCTACATTTAATGAGAAACAAATAATTAATAAGGGAAATAATTTCATGAAGGATAAATACTTTAAAAAAATTTAAGTGACAGTAATTGCCTGCTATAATTAGGATTTTACAAGCTTCTTTATATAAGATTTCTTAATTCAAATCGCTAATCAAATCTTTAGATTTTTGGATTAAAGCAGAAATATCCCTTCTTTCTCCGTTGCTTGATTCTACTTTTTCAAAATCTGAGATAGATAGTTTAAGATTTTTTAAAGCAACCGTTTTATTATAAACTCCTTGTATTTTCTGTGTTTTATAAATTGCGTAATCTTGATAAGCCAAACCTCTATTTTGATATAATTTCATATCATTAGGTGTTAAATCTACAGCGGTAGAAAAATCTTTAATCGCTCCTAAAAGTAATGTTTCATGTTCTTTAGAACGGTAATCTGTAAGACTAGCTGCTTGTAAAACTTTTGCTTTTCCACGATAATAATAAGCGGCAGTTTCTGTAGGTTTCATGGCTATCAACTTATCAAAAGCCGAAATAGACTTAAGGTAATCTTCAGCATGATAACTTGAATAACCCATTAACCAAAGTGCGTTCATATTAGCAGGGTCGGTATTATATGCTTTTTCAAAATAGGAAGAAGCATTACTAAAGTTCCCACTTGTCATTGCTTTTTGCCCAAGTCTTTCATAAGGCGTTTGGGCTAATAATGTTTGAGAAGTGATTAATAGGAAAGCGAATATTAGATATGTTTTGTTTTTCATTTTGTAAATCTGCCTTTACACAGATGGAATGTTTAATGATAATATAACGACGCTATTTATAAATTATTTCGCAATGTACTAACTGACTTTATAACATATTGTTTTCAGGATTTAAGTAATTACTAAAGTATATTTCCGTTTTTTAGCTATTATTTTGCCTTGGCATAACTGTTGCAAAATTAGAGTCACAATCATTAAAAGCCATCGTATAGTTTTTTTCTGTCAATTTGGCGTTCAATCACAATCATAAAATATGAGCAATTTCGATAATTTCGATTTTAACCAAGCATTACCCTTGATAAATGAAGATACAGAGTTTTTTCCTTTAATGTCTCCAGAAGACGAGGAAGAAATGAATAATGAGCAAACACCTGACATTCTATCCATCTTACCTTTAAGAAATACGGTTTTATTTCCTGGAGTTGTTATTCCCATCACCGTTGGGAGGGATAAATCTATTAAACTGATTAAAGATGCTTATAAAGGAAATAAAATAATTGGTGTTGTTTCTCAAAAAGATGTTAATCTGGAAGACCCAACTTTTGATCAATTAAACAAAGTAGGTACAGTTGCAGTAATTGTAAAAATGCTACAAATGCCAGATGGCAATACAACTGTGATTATCCAAGGTAAAAACAGGTTTCAACTAGGAGATGAAGTACAATCTGAACCTTATATCAAAGCTAATGTCCAAAAATTTGAAGAAGTAAGGCCAAAATCTGATAAAGAGTTTAAAGCGATGGTTTCTTCTGTTAAAGAGTTGGCTATGCAAATTATCCAATTTTCACCTAATATCCCTTCAGAAGCAGCAATTGCAATAAAAAATATAGAAAGCGTTCCATTCTTAATCAATTTTATATCATCAAACATGAACGCCTCTGTGGCAGATAAACAATTGATGCTTGAGGTTGCAAATTTAAGAGAAAGAGCAACTTTGGTACTTACCCATTTAAGTACAGAATTGCAGTTGTTAGAATTAAAAAATCAAATACAAAGTCGTGTAAAAGTTGATTTGGATAAGCAACAACGTGATTATTTTTTAAATCAACAGTTAAAAACTATTCAAGAAGAACTGGGTGGAAACTCTCCGGATATGGAGATTGAGGACTTAAGAAATAAAGCTAAAAAGAAACATTGGAGTAAAGAAATCTCTGTTCAATTTCATAAAGAGCTAGATAAATTAGCAAGGATGAATCCTGCTGCCGCAGATTATTCGGTACAAATTAATTATTTAGAAGTTCTTTTAGAATTGCCCTGGAATCATTACACAAAAGACAATTTTGATTTAAAAAGGGCTCAAAAAATCCTGGATAAAGATCACCACGGTTTAGATAAAGTAAAGAAACGTATCGTAGAATATTTAGCTGTTTTAAAGCTAAAAAATAATATGAAAGCACCAATTTTATGCTTAGTTGGTCCTCCGGGAGTTGGAAAAACTTCTTTAGGAAAATCTATCGCTAAAGCTTTGGGTAGAAAATACGTGAGAATGGCTTTAGGTGGTATTAGGGACGAAGCTGAAATTCGTGGTCACCGTAAAACATACATTGGTGCAATGCCCGGTAAAGTAATTCAATCTTTGAAAAAAGCTGGCGCATCTAATCCTGTTTTTGTATTAGATGAGATTGATAAAGTAGGAAACGACCATAGAGGCGATCCTTCCTCTGCTCTTTTAGAGGTTTTAGATCCTGAACAAAACAATGCCTTTTCAGATAATTTCTTGGAGTTGGATTACGATCTTTCTAGCGTGATGTTTATCGCGACAGCGAATTCTCTAAATAACATACAACCTGCTTTACTAGATCGTATGGAAATTATTGAAGTGAATGGATATACTATAGAGGAAAAAGTAGAAATCGCTAAAAAGCACTTAATCCCAAAGCAAAAAGAACAACATGGTTTAAAAACAAAAGACATTACCATAAAACCATCAATCATAGAGAAAGTAATTGAAGATTATACCCGTGAATCTGGTGTACGTGGATTAGAGAAAACTTTAGGTTCTGTAGTGCGTGGTGCAGCAACTAAAATTGCAATGGAAGAAGAGTATAATCCAAATTTTACATATGATGATGTGATGAAAACTTTGGGCCCACCGTATTTTGATAAAGATGCTTACGAAGGAAACGATGTTGCTGGTGTGGTAACTGGTTTAGCTTGGACATCTGTTGGTGGCGATATTTTATTTATCGAAGCAAGTTTGAGTCCTGGAAAAGGAAAGATGACCTTAACAGGTAATTTGGGTGATGTAATGAAAGAATCTGCAGTAATTGCGATGGCTTTTATGAGAGCACATGCTGATGATTTAAAAATTGATTATCGTTTGTTTGATCAGTGGGATTTACATATTCACGTACCGGCTGGTGCAACGCCTAAAGATGGTCCTTCTGCAGGAATCACGATGTTAACTGCTTTAACATCAGCTTTCACACAACGTCAGGTAAAAAATAATTTAGCCATGACTGGTGAAATTACTTTAAGAGGAAAAGTTTTGCCTGTTGGCGGAATTAAAGAGAAAATTTTAGCTGCCAAAAGAGCCAATATTAAAGATATAATCCTTTGTAAATCTAATGAAAAGGACATTTTAGAGATTAAGGCTGATTATATAAAAGAAATGA
>JBBRYE010000013.1:0-41321 GCA_038237895.1 Sphingobacteriales bacterium
ATACTTTTGGTTTAAACGATATTGGGCGAGTAGAAATTAAAACTGCCGATGAATTAGCTTTTGACCCTTACGAGACAAATAAGAGAAACGGTGGTGCAATTATTATAGACAGCAGAACCAATGTTACCGTTGGTGCGCTGATGTTGAGGGCGGCTTTGTAAAACAGAATTTAGTTCTTAAATTTATCAAATGAAAGAGATTTTTTTTTTAGTTGAAGAGGATATCGAGTCAGGCTATACTGCTAAGGCATTGGGAGAATCTATTTTTACAGAGGCTGATAATTTGGATGAGTTAAAATTAAACATCAGAGAAGCAGTTAGTTGCCATTTTGAGGAAGAGGAAATGCCAAAAATCATTCGATTACACATGGTAAAAGAAGAAGTTTTGACAGTTTATTAAATGGCAAGCTTAAAACAAATTTCTGGCAAGCAATTAATTAAAGCTTTAGAAAAACAAAAATATTTTATTTCGAGACAAAAAGGTAGTCATATAAGACTTACTAAAATTGAAGGTAATAATACTCATCATATCACGATTCCAGAACATTCTCCTTTAAAAACTGGAACATTACACAGCATTTTAAAAGATGTTTCAGACCATCTTCATATAACAAAGAGCGAATTAATTTCTTTATTGGCTTTACAATTCTAAAAGGCTCTCAGCAACACTTGGATTGGTTATTCTTCAATTAATTTCCTTTTTGCCTATCGGCGTAGCCAAAAACTTTTTGTAATAAAGAGGTGCTTCTTGCAGCTAAATTCTGACGAATTTTTAATTCTTCTTGTGCAACTTCAATAAATAAACCATCAATCGCTCTGTCAGTTACATAACCTGCCAAATCTGTGTTTATCGGTTTTACTAAAGGAATTTTATTGTAAGTATTTGTTAAATCTCCCCAATATCTTGTCGCTCCAACCTTACTTAAACTGTTATTTATGCTTGGTCTAAATTTATCTGCTAATGCAATGCTTGTGGTACGCTTAAAGTACATGGTTGCAGCATCTTGTTGACCTAATAAAATATTGGTTACATCTGTGAAGCTCATCTGTTTTATAGCATTTACAAAAATAGGTTTTGCCTGAATTGCCGCATCTTCTGCTGCTCTATTTAAACTCGTAATTACATTATCACATAAAGAATTTAACCCCAATGAACGTAAAGTTTTTTCGACTTTTTGTGCTTCTGGTGGCATCAAAATTTTAACTGCCAAATTCCCTAAAAAACCATCCTTAGCAGAAAGTCTATCGGCACTATAATTTGTGCCAAATTCTAGAGCTTGTTTTAAACCAAGATTAATTTCTGTAGTAGAGGGAATCCCAGTTGCTTGATTAAGCACCCCAGCATATTGGTTTAACGTATCACAACTAGAAAATACTAAAGTTGAAGATAAAATAGTTATTAGGATTAGTTTTTTCATCTTTTTTTTGAAACATTAAAGGCAATAATGTTGCCAAGAGGGGATTTTATTTCTATCAGATTTAATTAAAAATAAAAATCAATTCAGATTATTCCAAATTTTTAAATATTAGCCTTTATTTTAACCATGTAACCACA
Organism: Sphingobacteriales bacterium; assembly: GCA_038237895.1. GTDB lineage: Bacteria > Bacteroidota > Bacteroidia > Sphingobacteriales > Sphingobacteriaceae > Pseudopedobacter. Next base: position 1,555 of record JBBRYE010000013.1, read on the forward strand.
CAAATTGACTTTTTCTTGAATAGAAAAATCACCATCTTTTATTAAAGATCTATGTGAAAATTGTAAAATTTGAGCAAAAAAAAAGAGTCTCTTTCACAAAACTCTCTTATATAAAAAACTTGGTCTTAATTTGCGGCAATTCCAGAAAAATACCATTTATCAATAATGCTTTGGCGTTGTTTTGAGGTTAAGCCGTAAAACTCAGGATTCATCTTAATAAAAGTTTTAAGCATTTCCATTTGGGTAAACCAGAGTTTAGCGTAATCGCCAGCGTTTTTCATCCCGTACCTATTTAGAAATTCTGCATAGGTTTTTTCATTTTTAAAAATTTTCGCTTCCTTTTCTTGTAATTCTGCAACGGCCTCTTTAGATGAGGGGAGTTTAAAATCAAACTTTTTATTATCAAAGTTCTTTCTGGCAGCTAAATAAGCATTAAAATCTTTATCCTGATTAGCGTAGTAATAATAATATTGAAGGTCTTTTACTTGTTTTTGCGCAAACACGCTAATTGTGCAACAAACAATAATCAATGTAATCAGCTTTTTCATCTAGTTTTTATTGGATGATTAAAGCTATCTATTTTCCTTTTTTAGGGATGTTAATAGTTTTCCACATTGTGCGTAAATCATATCGAAAGTAGGCTTAAACAAACTATCATCATAATAAGGATCTGGTACAATTTTATCGATAATAAATAGCTTTACTTTCTGCTTTTCTACATCAGAATTTGCCAAATTAATTACATCCTCATAGTTATGTTTATCCATCACATAAATATGGTCGAAGGTTTTAAAATCGGCTTTGATAAACTGTCGGGCTTTTTGATTGCTAATGTCGATGCCGTTTTTTTGTGCAATTTTTATAGAACGAATATCTGGATTCCTTCCAATATGATAATTTCCGGTCCCGGCAGAATCAACTTCCCATCCTAAACTTTCTTCATCCACAAAATGCTGCATAATGCCCTCCGCCAAAGGCGAACGGCATATATTCCCTAAGCAAACCATCAAAATTTTCATCTCTAAAAATATTTATCTGTTTACTTTTTGCTTAAAATATTTCTTTTTAGGTCGGTCCCCACCTTGCCCTGCTTCTGGCTGGTTTCCAGCACTTTTAGGTTTATTGCTGTTATTATTGTTTCCACCACCATGGTTATTTCTTCTTCCTCCACGGTTATCCGCAGCTTTTTTCTCTGGCATAATCCCTTTAAAAGGAAATGGATGGTCTTCTATAACAGGTATATTTTTATTAATCAATTTATGGATATCCTTTAAAAATTCTTTCTCCTCAGCATCGCAAAAAGAGATCGCGGTTCCGTTTGCTCCAGCCCTTCCTGTACGTCCAATTCGGTGTACATAAGTTTCAGAGATATTTGGGATTTCAAAGTTAATTACATGTGCCAACTCATCAATATCAATTCCTCTTGCTGCAATATCGGTGGCAACCAAAACCCTAATGCTTTGATTTTTAAAATTCTCTAAAGCATTTTGACGGGCATTTTGAGATTTATTTCCGTGGATAGCTGCAGATTTAATCCCCTCCTTTGCCAAGACTTTTACTACTTTATCTGCTCCATGTTTTGTTCTGGTAAAAACTAAAGCAGTTTTAATCTCCTTACTATCTAATAAATGGAGCAAAAGATCATACTTATTATTTTTATCTACATAGTACAAAAACTGATTAATAGTTTCTGCGGTAGAAGAAACCGGCGTAACCTCAACCCTAACCGGATTGTTTAAAATGGTATTTGCCAATTGTGTAATAGCTGGGGGCATGGTAGCAGAGAAAAACAACGATTGTCTCTGTTTTGGTAAAGCAGCAATCAGTTTTTTTACATCATGGATAAAACCCATGTCCAACATCCTATCGGCCTCGTCTAAAACAAAAAACTCTACATCTTTTAAACTCACAAAACGTTGGTTCATTAAATCTAAAAGTCTTCCTGGCGTTGCAATTAAAATATCAATTCCATTTTTTAAAGCATCGGTTTGAGCTTTTTGCCCAACACCACCGAAGATAACGGTATGATTTAAGTGTAAAAATTTACCATAATCTGCAAAGCTTTCGCCAATTTGTATAGCTAATTCTCGTGTTGGGGTAACTATTAAGGTCTTTATTTTTCTAGATCCTTTTTGTTGAGGACCTTTTTGATGTAATAATTGTAAAATTGGGATAGCAAAAGCGGCAGTTTTACCTGTGCCCGTTTGTGCGCAACCTAATAAATCTCTTTCTTGTAATAGTAATGGGATGGCTTGTGCTTGTATTGGAGTAGGTTTTTCGTAACCTAATAATTTTAAAGCCTTTTGTATCGGCTCAATTAATTCTAATTCTGAAAATGTCATATCTATTTTTTGTGAGGAAAGCACATATCATTCTCATTAAAATAGACTGGCAAACCTCTGTAATTTTTGCAAATGTACGTTTTATTATTTTGTAGATTTCAATTGTGCACCAATACAATGCTTTTAGCTTTGGGCTTTTAGCATCATTAATGGCGCTCAGCCAATTTTCCCAAAACACAACCCCACTCAATTGATGCGGGCTGCTTTGGGGTTTCCGTAATTTTTATTGGTGTTTAAAAAGCACCAACAAAAATGTACCAAGCCCTCCACATCCCTAGCGCAAAAAAAACCTCGCTCTTAATTCTCCCTTTAAAGGAGATATGGAAAGGCAACATTTATTTTGTGAGATTAATTGCCATTAAATAGATCTCCCCCTTTGGAGGGGGTTGGGGGAGGTTAATTAAAATAATTCCAATATCAAATAAAATTTAATAAATTTAAATATGGAATCGGCCAACAAAAATAATTTCTTCCATTACAATAGCAAGCTTAAATCTTTCGCAAAAGAAAACAGAAAAGAAATGACTAAAGCAGAGGCTTGCTTATGGAAATATGTGTTAGGTAGTAAGCAAATGATGGGCTATCAATTTAGGCGACAAAGACCTGTTTTAGATTACATTGCAGATTTCATGTGTAAAGAACTAATGCTAATCATTGAAGTTGATGGTATAACCCATCAATATGAAGAAGTTTATTATAATGATAAGATTAGAGAAATGGCATTAAAAAGAATAGGATTTAGTATCATCAGATTTTCAGATTCAGAAGTCCTTGAGGATATTCATAATGTTACTAGAGCATTAGAATCTTATGTCTTTAACTATCGAGAAGAGAATAAAACTTAATTAATTGTAAAACCTCCCTCTTTAATTCTCCCTCCAAAGGGAGAAATAGCATGGCAACCTAAATTGTCAGAATTAAGATTTTAAATTCAATAAGTTTCCTCTTCATAGTAATATTCAATAAAAATTTTTTGCCCTAATTTCTCCTTTCCAAAAATTACCTAAACCCCATATAAAATACTAATTTTACAGCCCAACAATGCCATAATGGCTTATCACAGTACATGGCTTAATTGTTGATTTTAAAACGTTTTAATACAAGAAAATAACGATGTTAAGTTTTATCAATAAAATATTTGGTAGTAAATCTGATAGAGATGTTAAAGCCGCCAAGCCATTAATAGAAAAAATTAAAGCCGAGTATGAAAAACTAAGCGGTTTAAGCAATGACGAATTAAGAGCAAAAACAGCCGATTTTAGAAATAGAATAAAAGAAGGTTTAAAAGAAATTGATGATAAAATCACAGAAATTAAAAATAATGTTGAGGCAACGCCTGATATGCCCCTGCATCAAAAAACAGATTTATATGATGAGGTTGATAAATTGGAGAAGGATAGGAATAAATCTTTAGAAATTATTTTATTAGAAATTCTTCCTGAAGCTTTTGCGGTAATGAAAGATACTGCAAGAAGATTTACAGAAAACGAAACTATTGAAGTTACCGCTTCTGATTTTGACCGTGAACTAGCCGCTAAAAAACCAAATGTATTGATCAAAGGTGAAAAAGCAATTCATCATAATTCTTGGTTGGCTGCCGGAACCGAAGTAAAGTGGAATATGGTTCATTATGATGTTCAGCTTATTGGTGGAACTGTATTACACAATGGTAAGATTGCCGAAATGGGTACTGGTGAGGGAAAAACTTTAGTGGGTACGCTTCCTATTTATTTAAATGCTCTGTCTGGACAAGGAATTCACGTGGTTACCGTGAACGATTATTTAGCAAGAAGAGATAGTGAGTGGAATGGGCCAATTTTCGAGTTTCATGGTTTAGCTGTTGATTGTATTGATAAGCATCAACCAAATTCGCCACAAAGAAGAAAAGCTTACCAAGCAGATGTAGTTTACGGAACTAATAATGAGTTTGGTTTTGATTACTTGCGTGACAACATGACACGCTCACCAGAAGAATTGGTGCAAGGCAAATTGCATTATGCAATTGTAGATGAAGTGGATTCGGTTTTAATTGATGATGCCCGTACGCCTTTAATTATATCTGGACCAATCCCTAAAGGTGATGAACATGAATTTTACGATTTAAAGCCTAGGATAGAGCGTTTAGTAAATGCCCAAAAGAATTATGTGCAAGGTGCGTTAAATGAAGCAAAAAAATCAATTGCAGATGGTAAAAACGGGCCAAATGAGGGCGAAGGTGGATTAGCTTTATTTAGAGCTTATCGTGGTTTACCTAAAAACAAGGCATTGATTAAGTTTTTAAGCGAGCCAGGTATGAAAGGCATCCTTAATAAAACTGAAAACTATTATATGCAGGATCAAAACAAAGAAATGCCTTATGCAGATCAAGAGCTTTTCTTTGTGATTGATGAAAAAAACAACCAGGTAGAACTTTCTGAAAAAGGAATTGAATTAATAACAACTTCTGGAGAAGACCCACACTTTTTTGTGATGCCAGATGTAGGTACAGAAATTTCAGATATCGAAAAATCAGCGTTAAGCGTAGAAGAAAAAGCGATAAAGAAAGATGAATTAATTCGCGATTTCTCTATAAAATCTGAACGGATTCACTCTGTAAATCAATTGTTAAAAGCTTATACCTTATTTGAAAAGGATACAGAATATATTATTGATGAGGGCAAGGTTAAAATTGTGGATGAGCAAACAGGTCGTATAATGGATGGTCGCCGTTATTCTGATGGTTTGCACCAAGCGATAGAAGCTAAAGAAAATGTTAAAGTGGAGGATGCTACACAAACCTACGCTACCATTACTTTGCAAAATTACTTTAGAATGTACCACAAATTAGCTGGTATGACGGGTACAGCGGTAACAGAAGCGGGCGAACTTTGGCAAATTTACAAGCTAGATGTAGTAGAAATTCCTACTAACCGTCCTATTGTGCGTGAAGATAGACAAGATAAAGTTTATCGTACCATGCGAGAAAAATATAACGCAGTTGCAGAAGAAATTGTGGAGTTGACAAAGGCCGGTCGCCCGGTTTTAGTGGGTACAACATCTGTAGAAATTTCAGAATTATTAAGCCGTATGCTTAAGATGAAAGGAATTAAGCATAATGTATTAAATGCAAAATTACACCAAAGAGAGGCTGATATTGTTGCCGAAGCTGGTAAACCAGGGCAAGTAACTATTGCCACAAACATGGCTGGGCGTGGTACGGATATTAAATTGGGAGAAGGTGTAAAAGCATCTGGTGGTTTGGCTATTGTTGGTACAGAGCGTCACGAATCTCGCCGTGTGGATAGACAATTAAGAGGTCGATCTGGTCGTCAGGGAGACCCGGGTTCTTCTCAGTTTTTCGTTTCTTTAGAAGATAACTTAATGCGTCTTTTTGGCTCAGAACGTATTGCCGGTTTAATGGTAAGAATGGGAATTGAAGAAGGAGAAGTGATTCAACATTCTATGATTACTAATTCTATTGAAAGAGCTCAAAAGAAGGTAGAAGAAAACAACTTTGGTATTCGTAAACGTTTACTAGAGTATGATGATGTGATGAACTCACAACGTAGCGTTATCTATACAAAGCGTAAAAATGCACTCTTCGGAAATCGTTTAGATGTGGATATCGAGAATATGATTTTAGATGTTGCAGACGATGTTGTTGTAGAATATAAAGAAGAAAATAATTACGAAGGCTTAAAATTAGAACTTTTAAGATTATTTGCCTTTGATACTGAAGTTACTGAGGATGAATTTACAAGTTTAAATGTAGATAAATTATCTGATCAGGTTTTTGCGGAAGCAATGGCGTTTTATAAACGCAAATCAGAAGCGATTGCAAACCAAGCTTATCCGGTTTTAAAAGAAATATATGATACTAGAGGTCAAAATATTGAAAGTATTATAGTTCCTTTTACCGATGGTTCTCATGGTATCCAAGTTGCAGCACCTTTAAAAAAATCTATTGAAAGTAAAGGTAAAGAGGTTGTAAAATCATTTGAAAAAACCATTACACTTTCACTGATAGATGATACCTGGAAAGAACATTTACGTGAAATGGACGATTTAAAACAATCGGTACAAAATGCAGTTTATGAACAAAAAGACCCATTAGTAATTTATAAAGTAGAAGCTTTCAATTTATTTAAGGGAATGCTTTCTGTTGTAAATAAAGACGTAGTGAGTTTCTTGTTTAAAGGTGGAATTCCGGTGCAACAAGGAGAATCTAACTTAAAAGAAGCTCGCCCGCAACCAAAAACAGACATGAGCAAATTAAAAGTTTCTAAAGCAGAAACAGCTCAAGAAAGTAATGGTGTACCTATGGAAGATACTCGTGAATTACAAAAACAACAACCTATAAAGGCAGAGGTTAAAATTGGAAGAAACGACCCTTGCCCTTGTGGTAGCGGTAAAAAATATAAAAGTTGCCATGGTTTAAACGCATAAATGATTAGCAAAAAAAACATATTATCAATTGTATTTACTTTAACATCGTTTTATGCTTTTGCACAATACGATGCTAAAGTTACGGTGATTAAAGATCCATTAATTGATAGTTTAATAGCTAAAAGAATTGCCTTAACTAAGGGAGTTTCAAAAGATGGTAACCTAATAACCGTATACGGTTTTAGAGTTCAAATTTATTACGGCCCTGATAGAAAAGAAGCCTATAATGAACAAGCAAGGTTTAAATCTTATTATCCAGAATTTGAGACTTACTTATCGTATATGCAGCCTAATTACAGCGTAAAGGTTGGCGATTTTAGGAGTAAGTCTGAAGCTCAACTTTTATTAAATACTTTAAGATCAACTTTTCCAACTGTTTTTATTTTTAACCAACCTATTAATCCGCTTAAAGCCGATGAATAACTCCTTAAAAGAAAAGATTTCTGCTCTTGCCAATCAAATTCACAGCGAGGTTACACAAAATAGAAGACATCTTCATGCTCATCCCGAACTTTCATTTGAGGAATACAATACGGCTGCATTTGTAAAAAACGAACTGGAGAAATTAGGGATTTCTTTTACTGAAATGGCTGGAACTGGAGTGGTAGGTCTTATAAAAGGTGGAAGAACATCAAATAAAGTTATTGCTTTAAGAGCAGATATGGATGCTTTGCCCATATTTGAAGCTAATGAAGTAGAATACAAATCGAAAAACGAAGGTGTGATGCATGCTTGTGGGCATGATGTGCACACCTCTTCTCTTTTGGGTACAGCAAAAATATTAAACGAGCTTAAATCAGAGTTTGGTGGAATTATTAAACTGATATTTCAGCCAGGAGAAGAAAGATTACCTGGCGGTGCAAATTTAATGATTAAAGAAGGCGTATTAGAAAACCCAAAACCAAATGCAGTAATGGGGCAACACGTAATGCCTTTAATAGAAGCTGGGAAAATTGGAATGCGCTCTGGTAAATATATGGCATCTACAGATGAAATTTATGTTACCATTAAAGGTAAAGGCGGACATGGGGCACAACCGCAGCAAAATATAGATCCTGTAGTTATTATGGCACATATGATTACTGCTTTACAAACCATCATTAGTAGAAGTTCCGATCCAAGATCACCTTCTGTTTTATCTTTCGGAAAAGTAATCGCTCAAGGTGCAACCAACGTTATCCCAAATGAGGTTTATCTAGAAGGAACTTTTAGAACGTTAAATGAAAAATGGAGAGCCGAAGCTCATATTAAAATGAAAAAATTGGCAGAAAGTATTGCCGAAGGTATGGGCGGCAGCGTTGATTTCAGGATTGAAAAAGGTTATCCTTTTTTAGTTAACGAGGAACATTTAACCGCAAGAACTAGAGAAGCTGCCATAGAATATTTAGGTGAAGAAAACGTTTTAGATCTAGATATTTGGATGGCTGCTGAAGATTTTGCTTATTTCTCGCAAGCTGCTGATGCTTGTTTTTATAGGCTAGGAACTAGAAATGAAGCAAAAGGAATTACTTCTTCCGTTCATACACCAACTTTTGATATTGATGAAAAAGCCTTGGGTTTAAGTACTGGTTTAATGGCTTATTTAGCGGTTAAAGAATTAGGGAACTAACCAGGTTTATTTTTTTCTTGAATATATAACTCCTTTTATTAGAGGACTCACTTGTCTTAATTTATTATTTTGAAAATTTCCTCCATCAAAATTATTATTCTTGCGGTTGTTAGATTAATATTTTTTTATTCAAATGCTTATTCTCAAGCAATTCCTCGCTTTAATCCTGATACAGTTTTAACCATGAAAATGGATAAAGACGCCGTTGTTAAAGTGGGCAAAGCTGGTTTAGATATTGAGGATTTTATCCATGAAATTGTAACTGACACTAGCTTTTATCAAGCTTTTAGAAATATGAAAAAATATTCTTTTACAGCAGAAAACAGAGTTTATACCTACAATAAGAAAGATAAAGTAACCGGGAAGATTTATAGAAAATTATACCATAGTAACAATAGCACAGGGCACAATATCAAGATTTTAGAAAAAGAAGATAGTGGAGACCTTTTTAAAAGAAATGGGAAATATGATTTATATACAGTAGAAATGTTTGATTACATTTTTATGAACGCTTATAATTCTGATTTTGTACCAAATAGTAGTTCCTCTGCCCCGGGTAAAGGAGGCAGCAACGAATCTTATAAAGACAAACTGAAAACATTAATATTTACGCCAGGAAGACCTATAAAAGGAGTTCCGTTTATTTCTAATAAAACAGAAATTTTTACGGCAAATAATCGCGAAAATTATAACTATCAATTTTTTAAAGGAACTTATTTAGATTCTATCCCGGTTTATCGTTTTAAAGTTACTGTAAAGCCCGACTTAAGTAACTGGACAAAAGACGGCATTATGATAAAAGAATTAACTACCATATTTGATTCGCGGAATTTTCAAATCTTGGGAAGATATATTGACATGAAATTAGATAACCTAGCTTTTGATTTTGATGTGCAAATGAATATTGAAATGAGTTATTTTGGAGAAGATTTACTCCCTACTAAAATCACTTACCAAGGGAACTGGGATATTCCATTCAAAAAAGAAGAAAGAGCAAGCTTTTTAGTACTTCATAAAAACTATAAGTTAGAATAAAACTAAACCTATAAAAAGTGTGTAATTTATACTCCTTCTAAATAACTTCAATTGACAAAGGATTGACACATCCTAGCCCTCCCTAGTATACTTTTGTGGAGTCGAAAAAAAATCTAATTGAAGTATCTAAAAGTTATAGCATTCACCCATAAACTGCTCGATTTGAAAGAGTTGGGATGTTTAGTTTTATGTGAAGAAGCTATAGATAATAGACTTCAATTATTGAAATCTATCTACGATATTCCTGAGATTTTCTATTTAGCAACCTGTAACCGAGTAGAATTTGTTTTTACGGCTGAAGAAAAAATAGACAAATCTTTTGTAAAATCTTTCTTGCAAACACTACATGCAGATAGTTTAAGCGAATCTCAGCTAGAAAACATTACAGATAACAGTGAGCTTTTTGAACAAGAAGATGCTTTAAACCATCTTATGAGGGTTTCTAGTTCTTTAGAAAGTTTGGTTGTAGGAGAAAAAGAAATTTTAGCGCAAGTGAGAAAATCTTATGAAAATTGTCGGTCTAAAAAGTTTACTGGTGATTATTTAAGAATGATTATGAACACGGTTGTAAAAACAGCAAAAGAGGTATATACTTTTACAAACATATCTAAAAACCCCATTTCAATTGTTTCTTTAGCCTATCGCAGGTTAAGAGATTTACAGGTTTGTTCAAACTCTCGTATTTTAATAATTGGGGCGGGAGAAACTAATCACAATATTGCTAAGTATTTAAAAAAACATACTTATACTAACTTTTCTATATTTAACAGAACCTTAAGCAAGGCACAAGATTTGGCAAATGAACTTGGCGGATTTGCTTATCCTTTAGAAGATTTAAAAAAGTTTGATAAAGGTTTTGATGTAATCATAACTTGTACCTCATCCACAGATCCTATCATCACGCCAGAGGTTTATCAACATCTATTAGCTGGTGAAACCAGTTCTAAAGTTATTGTTGATTTGGCAATTCCTGGAGATGTTGACCCAGAGGTAATAAAAAATAATAATATTCAGTATATAGAAATCAATTCATTAAAAGAAATCGCCAACAATAACCTAAATGAACGTTATCAAGAGCTTATAAAGGGAGAAGCAATTATTGCCGATAACATCGTTCAGTTTAGACCTATATTACAACAAAGAAGGGTAGAATTGGCAATGAAAGAAGTGCCCATAAGAATTAAAGAAATAAAAGAAAGGGCTTTAAACTCTGTATTTGCTAATGAGATTGAAGGTTTAGATGAAAACTCTCGTCAGGTTTTAGAAAAGGTAATAACTTATATGGAAAAAAAGTACATCAGCGTACCTATGGTTATGGCAAAAGATATTCTTATTAATTGCAAATAAGGGAAGACCTCAATACTATTAATGCCTTTAAAATTTTATAATAAACATTCTATAGTTTTTTTCTAAGTTTTATCCGCCAAACTGAAAATTACTTCTTCTTCTCTATCGGTAATACTTAAAGCTTTATAGAAATCTAACTCAAAAAATTATTGTATTCTTAAAGGAGATCTTAATCCTTCTGCGGTATTGATTTCTAAATTAATAGAACCCACTAAAACCTCGGCTTTCGCCTTTACAGGAATCCTGTTAGTATCATCACTAATCCAAAGATATAATTTGCTGTCTTTTCTAAATACACTACCAGGTCTTATTGAAGGACTAAATTTTAGGCAGGCTATTTTTCCTAAATTAGTTCTAATGGTTTCTTTACCTATATATTCTATATCTAAAGGGGTAATTTCATCATCTAAAAAATAATTAACGCTAAACTTATCACCAGTTTTTACACCTGTTAAATCTAGATTACGGGTAAAATAATAAGCAGAAACTAAATCAAATGTTTGTGAAACCGGAGATTTAAAAGTTCCTTTTGTTGCAATTACTTTTTTTTGATCTTGATAAAAACGGGCTTTATCATTTCTTGTATATTTATCTTCCCTAACATTTTCGGTATATAAATAAGGAGTAAAGTCTTTCTGATCTATATAAGAATCATATCTATTTCTTACTTTATAAAAAACATCAAAACTGCCAGATGTACTTCCATCTACTACTAAATGATAAGTAGGTTTATTATCAAACTTTATATCGGTAGGTAGTACTTGTATGGTGGCCTCTGCAGCTGTAAAAAATCCATATTTAAGTTTGTAGGTTATTTTTTCGCCAGCTTTAAAAGAAGAACGACTTAAAAAATCTAGCTCTTGAGCAGAAGTAATATTTGTTATAGATAAAAACAATAAAAATATTAGAAACAACTTTTTCATAAATAGGATAAAAACAATAAATGCACCAAACTAATCTTTTCTTTTATAAATTGGAACTGTAGAGCAAGGTTCGCCATACATTACGCTTTTGGCTATATTATTTAACTTGTTTGTTATTGCCATAAATGCAGTAATAGGTATGTATATTTCTCCGCAACCTTTAATTACTATACGTTGATCTTTAAATTGTGATACATCCATTGCATCTATAGCCTTTAGATATAATGCGGTTTCTAAGTTTTCTAAATCTCCAAAAACAAAGAAATTGGCAAAAGGACTAAGTTTAGAGGCGATGAGCATGTAAGCCCAAGTTGGTACAATTGCATCAGCAGAACAAATTATACTTACATTTTTATCTTGATATTGTGCCCAATTATGGTTTTTTAAAAATTCTCTAAAATCCTTTTCTCTTAGCATTAATCCATGAAAAAGATTATCTTTTATATCATAAACTATAAGCTCTCCTTTTGATTTTAGAGTTGCTAAATCAAAAGATATCAATCCACTTTGTGCAACTTTGTTAACTATATTTTCTTGAATGTCCATTTCCTTATAATAAAAAACCCGAAGATATGTTCACATCCTCGGGTTTAAATTTAAGCATTTAACTATTAATAGAAGTTTGCCCTATTGTCTTTAACTTTTGCTTTTTGTTTTAAAACCTCAAAAACAGCTCCGTCAACTTGTTGTGATAGAGCTTTTTCCATTTGCTCTTTTACTTTTAAAACGTTTGATAAAGGTGCTGGATTGGTAAAACTTTTTACAGTATAAACATAAATCCCTCTATCTCCATCTATTGGTTTAGAAACTTTATTTGGTTGAGATCCAAAGATGCTTCCAATTACTTTATTTTCTTGTGCTACCCCTGGAATTACCGGGTTTGCAAAAACAATATTTTCTACTGGGGTAACTTGAGCTCCCATTTTTTGAGCAACTTGAGCTAAGCTTGTTGCTCCACTAGTGTTTTTTTCAAATTGTGCTTTTAAAACCTTCCCTTGTACTAATCTTTTAACATCTGGTTCAATCTGTTTTTTAACATCGTCTAAAGACAAAGTACCTTCTGGTTTAATGGCCGTTAAAACGGCTACTACATATTTATCACCAATATCAAAAATCTCGTTAGAAACATCTCCTTTATTAGCTTTATAAGCCCAACGCACTAAATTTCTTGCGTCTTCTAATCCTGGCAAAGAACCTTGAATTGGTGTTATATTTTCACCTATCAATTTGTTTATACCCTCTTTTTTGGCATTCTCATCAAATTGTTTTGCATTACTTACATTACTTAAAAAGCTTTGCGCTTTTTGATAAGCAACTTGCTCTGTTACAGAACTTGGTGCTAATGCTTTATCTACAACAGCTAATTTTACAACTTTAGAAGAACCGATTTGCTTTTCAATTTCTATTACATGAACGCCATATTGAGTAGTTACTGTGATAACTTGTCCTGTTGTTCCTCCAAAAACAGCGTCTTCAAAAGCAGGAATCATTGCGCCTCTTCCAAAGGTGCCTAAATCGCCACCTTTATCTTTAGAAGCATCAGTTCCATGTTCTGCAGCTAATTTTGCAAAATCAGCCCCGTTTTGGATTAAGCTTTTTAATGAATCGGCTTTAGCCTTAGCTTTTTCTAAACCACCTACTGAAGCTGGATTGATTAATATATGACGAGCTTTGACAGAATCTGGACTGGTACGAGAATCAATCAATTTAGCCACTTTATAAGTTCCATTAGAGAAATAAGGCCCATATACAAATCCTTTATTTGCTCCAAACATCACTGAATCTAATGCTGGTTCTAATTGCCCTTTCTTTTGATAAACAATAGGAGATTTGGTGTCAGAATTAATGGCTACAAATAATGAATCATTTGTTGAAGTTCTTAAACCTTCTGTAATCTTATCAATTTTAACCTTTGCATCTAAAGTATCTTGTTTAGATGGAGCTGCGTTAAATGCTACATATTCAAAAGTTCTGGTTTCTGTAGCATTCTTAAATTTGTATTTATTTTGCTCGTAATATTCTTTATAATCTGCATCTGTAAGAGTTACATCTTTTTCAGGTACGCTTGCATATTCTTTAAAAACATATTCAAAATTTGCTAATTTATTATGATTTGTATAATCATCTTTAGCATCTAAAGAGTTAACATAAACTCCGTTTTTCACTAAATTAATGTATTTCTCGTTTACTCGTTGTTGTTGTACATTATCTTCTAGTGCAACCCATTGTGATTTTAATTGACCGCTTGGATCTGTATCAGCACTTTTTCTTGAACTTAAAGCACTAGCTCTATCAAAAGCACCAGTTTGCTGATTTGTAAAAATTTGCTTCACCTGTTGCGTAGGATTGTTAAATAACAGATCAAACAATTCTTCTTGCCCTACTAGAAGACCCAATTTTTCGGTCTGTTTCTTTAAAATTATTCCAGAAACAGTTTGATTCCAAGTGTTTTCAACAACATAACTAGTCATTTGAGCATTTAAACTTCCCATTTGCTGTTTAAACTGTTGAGAGTTTTGATCTACACGTTCGTTAAAATCTTTGTAAGAGATAGATTCTCCTGCTACTTCACCAACTTCTGTTCTAGAATCAGAAATAAAACCTTGTCCGCTTCTAATCGCATCACTTGCTAAGAATGCCACAATCGCAAAACCGATGAAAATCACAATGATTACCCCTGCTCGGTTACGCAAAAAACCCATTATACCCATATCCTATTGTATATTTTATTTTTTAGAGGGCGCAAGATACAAATTTACTTAGCAAAGTCTAAAATTTCTATCGCCTTATATATTTAATGGCATCTTATATGCTTAATAATAATTAAAAGGATAAGATTATCCTTTTAATATCCGCTAAAAAATTAATCATGCAAAAATTTGATGTTATAGTTGTAGGAGCTGGACAAGCTGGAATTCCGTTGGCAAAAAAGTTTGCCAAGGCCGGTAAAAAAGTGGCTATAATAGAAAAAAGAGTGATTGGTGGAACCTGCATTAACGATGGCTGCTCGCCAACTAAAACCATGATTGCGAGTGCGAGGGTTGCTTATCTCTCTAAAAATGGAGCAAAATGGGGGGCGCTTTCTGATAATTTTAGGATTGATTATAAAACCGTTTTAAAAAGAAAAAACGACATTATTGAATCTTTTAGAAACGGAGCAATTAAGGGTTTAGAAAAAGAAAAAAACATTACCATTTTTATGGGATTGGGATATTTTGAAACTGCAAATCATATTAAGATAGCATTAGAAAATGAAACCATTAATATTTATGGCGAAACGATTTTCATCAATACGGGCTGTTCTCCAACAATTCCTAATATTGAAGGGTTAGATAAAACCGAATATTTAACTTCAACCACTTTGATGGAACTAAAAGAAATTCCTGAACATTTAATTATTCTTGGCGGAGGCTATATTGCTTTAGAATTTGGACAAATGATGGGTCGCTTTGGAACAAAGGTTACAATTTTAGAAAAAAGCAACACCTTATTACCCCATGAAGATGATGATGTTTGTATTGCCATTACCGATATTTTTAAAAGTGAAAATATCGAGATTCATACATCTGTAGAAATTTTATCAGTTTCTGGTGATAAAAGAAAAAAGGTATTTACAAAAATTAAAGGCAAAGAACAAAATTTTACTGGAAGCCATATTTTAGTGGCAACCGGTAGGGAACCTCAAACCAAAAACTTAAAATTATCTTTTGCGGGTGTAAAAACTGATGATAAGGGATATATACAAGTAAATGAAAAATTGCAAACCTCTACAAAAAATATCTATGCTTTAGGTGATGCTAAAGGAGGCCCGGCATTTACACATATTGCTTATAACGACCATTTAATTATCGCTGATAATCTTTTAAAAGAAAAAAACCACACTACAAATAACAGGATTGTACCTTATTGCATGTTTACAGATCCTCAATTAGGTAGGGTTGGCATCACAGAGGGCGAAGCAAAGGAGAAAAAACTAAACTATAAAGTTGCCAAATTAGAAATGAAGTATGTAGCAAGGGCTTTAGAAACTGGAGAAACAAAGGGTTACATGAAAGCAATTGTAGATACAGATAGTAAACAAATTTTAGGCGCTTCCATCATTGGCGAGCAAGGTGGCGAAATCATGTCGGTATTGCAGATGGCCATGTTAGGTAAAATCACTTATGAGCAAATACGTAATAACATATTTGCCCATCCTCTATTTTCAGAATCGCTAAATAATTTATTTATGTCTTTAGATGAATAACTTATTTTAAAACTCCCAATTTTAAAAATGCATAAGTTAAACCAGTAACATGCAACGCTTGCGGAATTTTGTTTTCTAAAAGCATTTGCTTTACTTCATCGATAGTGTGAAATTCGATATCAATATCTTCATGCTCATCCAAATCTTGCTCTTGAACCTTTTTACCACCTTTTGCTAAAAAGCAAAAAGTCTGATTATTTGAAGTTGCGGGGTTAGGATAAATGGTAGAAACCAATTCAAAATCTTCAAACAAATAGCCTGTTTCTTCTAAAAGTTCACGCTTTGCGGCTTCCACGGGTTTTTCATCCCCATCAATAACTCCACCGGGAATTTCAATAGAAATAATATCTCCGCTATGGCGATATTGTTTTACCATAATCACTTTATCATCCTCTGTTATGGCAACAACATTTACCCAATTAGGATATTCTAGCACATAATATTCACTTGCTATCCTACCATCGGGCAATTTGCATTCATCAACCCTTAAAGTTGCCCAAGGTTTTCTAACTAAATATTCTGAAGAAAGTGTTTTCCATTTAGATACTGCCATGTTTTAAATATAAAAATTAAATTGTTTTTTATGATTTTTAACTGAGTGACATTGCCGAAAATGACAATGATTTATGTTAAAATTTTAAGACGAGATTAGGATCTGGTATTTTATCCAACCACTTTTGTTTTTCTGATAATTTTCCAACCCCTGGATAATCGCCAATATAATTTTCTATATCGCACATTAATTGAAAATGTAAATGCGGAGGCCAACTTCCATTTTCTTCTACATTCCCAAAATTGCAAAACTGCTGGCCCATTTTTATTTCATCGCCTTTGGCAATATTTTGTATATTTTCTAAACTTAAATGTCCGTAAAGGCTATAAAATTTTACGCTTTCCAGCTGGTGTTCTAAAATAATGGTTGCGCCATAATCTCCATAATTGTTATTGAAAACAAAGCTGTGTATTTTAGCATCCATAAATGCATAAACTGGAGTATGAACAGCTCCCCAAATATCAACACCTAAATGTAAACGACGAGGTTCTTCATGATCTGAATTTCCGAAATGTTCACTTCTTGCATAAACAGTGCGGTTTTCCATATAGCCACCGATACCAAATTTAGCATCATTAGATTTTATTAAACTTTCAACGTAATTGCAAAAAAGAGAAATATTTGTTATAATCTCTAGATTTAAAGAAGTATTACTTTGGGTAAAATCTAGCTCAATAAAACGATCGTTAACAACATCAAAATCTACAATAGAATTAAAATTATTTGCGTGTTTTTTTAATAATGAATTAATTTCAGAAGCGTTGGCTTTCATTATCAAAAGTTTTATTTAGATTCTTCATCATCATGATGGATACGCGTAAAAATTTTATCCATTTTATCCACATATTCATTGGTATCATCTAAAAAGAAATCTATTTGAGGAATTCCTTTTACTTGATCTTTTATCCGCTTAGCTAAATTATATCTAATTTCTGATGTTTGCGCTTTGATGGTATTTATCGCCAATTGAGGATTTGGAGTATTAAAAAAACTTAAATAAACCCTAACAATACCCAAATCTGGAGTTGCCCTAACTTGTGTAACCGTAATCATGGTATTTGGTAAAATGGCATTTCCTTCTCTTTGAAAATATTCGCCTAAATCTTTTTGTATAACCCTTGCAAATTTTTGTTGTCTTTTAGATTCCATGTTTTTTAAAGTTTTAGGTGGTAAGTTTTAGGTATTAAGTCTACTTATAACTTAATACCTAAAACCTATTACTCAATTAATATAAAAAATTATTAAAGGGATAAATTTGTTGGTTTACTTCTTTTACTCTATCGTAAATCAAATCTCTAAATTCATCTAAATTTTCTTTTTCAGTTGCAGAGATAAATATGGATGGGCTGTTATTTTTTGCCATCCAGCTGTTTTTAAAATCGGCCAAAGTCATTGTTGGTTTATCCTCGTTTTCTACTTCCCAATCCTGTTCTACTTCAACCTCATGATAATTATCAATTTTATTAAAAACCATAATCATCTCTTTATCTATTGCTCCCAATTCTTTTAAGGTTTCATTTACAGTACGTATTTGATCTTCAAAATTTGGGTGAGAAATATCAACAACATGAATTAAAATATCTGCCTCCCTCACCTCATCTAAAGTGGATTTAAAACATTCTACCAAATGATGCGGAAGTTTTCTGATGAAACCTACTGTATCTGAAAGTAAAAAAGGTGCATTTTCTAAAACTACTTTTCTAACAGTAGTATCAAGCGTTGCAAATAGCTTATTTTCTGCAAAAACTTCTGATTTAGAAAGCATATTCATGATGGTAGATTTGCCAACATTGGTATATCCTACCAAAGCAACACGCACTAAATCTTTTCTGTTTTTACGTTGCGTTTCGTTTTGTCTATCAATTAAAGAAAGTCTTTCTTTTAGTAACGATATTTTATCTTGGATAATCCTTCTATCACTTTCAATTTGAGATTCCCCAGGGCCACGCATTCCGATACCCCCTTTTTGACGCTCTAAGTGAGTCCACATGCGAGTTAAGCGAGGCAACATATATTGCAGTTGTGCTAGTTCTACCTGTGTTTTGGCTTGCGCCGATTGAGCTCTTTTTGCAAAAATATCTAGGATAAGATTACTTCTATCAATTACCCTAACAGCTAGTTCTTTTTCGATATTACGTAATTGAGTAGGCGATAATTCATCATCAAAAACAACAATATCAATCTCTTCTGCTTTTACATAATCTCTAATCTCTTCTAACTTGCCCGTCCCAACAAAAGTTGCCCTTTCTGGTTTTTGCATTTTTTGAGTAAATATTTTTTCGGTAATCCCACCAGCGGTATCAACTAAAAATGCTAACTCATCTAAATATTCTTTTTCTTGTTCTTCGGTTGTACCGGTTGTAATTAAACCCACCAAAACAATACGCTCTGGCTTTACTTCGGTTTCATAAATCTTATTCTTCGGCATTAAATTCTCCTTATGTTTTCAAAGATACAATAAGCTTACCGTTTTGGTAAACAGATATCATCGAGAAAAAAATATGATATAACAAAAAAAGCCGACGTTTAGTCGGCTTTTGTGGGAGATACTGGGTTCGAACCAGTGACCCCCTGCTTGTAAGGCAGGTGCTCTGAACCAGCTGAGCTAATCTCCCTTTTGTTCTCGATTGGGATTGCAAAAGTAGAATTAAAATAATTATTTCCAAATATTATTTTAATATATTTTGTTTCACAGTAAACAAACCTATTTAACATCTTCACAAACCAACTTCTCTTTCAGATTTAATTGATGGTGCAGACCAGTTAACAAACTAGTAATATGAACTATAGAATCTTGATGGGAGTTTAATAGAAAGTCTTCTAAGTATTTACCAGTACGGTAACAAGAGGTTTCTGCTTTGTATCTAAAATCTTTATTTACAAAATTACCGTTAAGTTTAAGTGTATCTTTAGAAAGTACATAGTTTCCTTTTGCATATTCATTCCACTCTTTAGCATCATAACAAGAACCGCCTTGTAAATTTATCTTAGAAAAAGAATGAACAGTGAGATAAAAAGAATCGCAAGTAAAAGTGAAATGATGCTGTTGGTAGGTAACTAACTGCTCTTTATTTTCTATCTTATCTTCGGTCCATTTTCCCTGCAAAAATTTTACTCCTTTTGTAGGCGGTTTTTGATTAAAACTACAGCCTCCTGTTAGAAGATAACTACTAATTATTAATATGAATAGAGCGAACTTTACTTTCATTATTTAAAATATTTGAGAATATTTGTTTCTCTAATTATTTGTAAATCTAAACTGATTTATATTGTTTTAAATTAAAACATCAAATAATTTTAATTTGTTTTTTTAGAATTTGTAATCTTAGACTAAGCAAGAATTTCTTTGATATCATCCGCAGAAAGCGATTTAATAAAACTCTCTTCTGTAGTGATTAAACTTTTCGCAACCCTCAACTTCTTCTTTTGAAGGGCTAATATCTTCTCTTCTACGGTATCTTTAGTGATAAATTTATAAATAAATACGTTTTTAGTTTGTCCAATTCTATGCGTTCTATCAATTGCTTGTTGTTCTACTGCGGGATTCCACCAGGGGTCTAAAATAAAAACATAATCCGCTTCGGTAAGGTTTAAACCTACTCCTCCAGCTTTTATCGAAATTAAGAAAATCTGAATTTCATCCTCTTTTTTAAACTCCTCTACTACTTTTCCTCTGTTTGTAGTAGAACCGTCTAGATAGGAATACCTCATATTATGTTCATCAAAATACTTACGGTATAAATCTAGCTGTTTAACAAATTGAGAAAAAATCAGCACTTTATGCCCTGCTTCAACAACACTTTCCAATTTATGAATTACATCTTCAAACTTTCCAGAATCACCTTCATAATCTTTATCAACCATGTAAGGATGATTTGCAATTTGTCGTAATTTTGTTAAACCTTGCAGCATTTGAATAGGCGATTGTTTGTATTCGCCAGTTTCTAAACCTTTCAAAAGTTCATTACGATATTCTGATTTTACTTTCTCATAAACATCAGCCTGAGCCTCCGTCATTTCGCTATAAAACAAATTTTCTGTCTTTGGAGGAAGCTCTGTTGCTACTTGTTCTTTGGTGCGCCTCATTACAAAAGGCTTAATTAAAATTTGTAATTTTTGAGCTTTCTCATCATCTTTTTTCTTTTCTATCGGCTGCACAAAATCGGTTTGAAAAAAAGCTTGAGTACCCAATAAACCCGGATTAATGAATGACATTTGAGTCCATAAATCGTTAACTGTGTTTTCTACGGGCGTACCAGATAAAATTAGTTTATGTTTAGATTTAAGCTGTTTAACTGCTTTAAAAGATTTTGAAGAAGGATTTTTAATGTTTTGGCTTTCATCTAAAATAATATAATGGAAATACATTTCACTTAATAAATCTGCATCTACTCTGGTAATTCCGTATGTGGTAATCACCACATCATAATCTTCAAAAATATTAATGTCTTTATCTCTAAAAGTACCGGTATGGGTATATATTTTGAGTTTAGGCGTAAAAGTTTTTGCTTCATTAATCCAATTATAAATTAGGGAAGTTGGCATCACAATTAAAGAAGTAGTGTGTATACCTTGCTCTTGTTGTTCTTCTTTACATTTTTGCAAAAGAGCTAATGTTTGGATAGTTTTCCCCAAACCCATATCATCGGCTAAACAACCGCCAAAGCTATATCGCTGTAAAAAATGGAACCAATCATAACCAGCTTTTTGATACGGGCGCAAAACACCTTTAAAGTGAACGGGCGAAGGAACTTCATCAATATTATCAAAGTCTGAAAGCCTTTGTAACTTTCTATCCATGGTGATGGTGGCCAAATCGCTATTGGCAAAATCATAAACTAAACCAACGTGTAATTTTTTTAGGCGAAGCTGATCATCTCCTTCTGAAAAGCTTAATAGGTTTCCATATTGCGAAAACCATTTTTCGGGAATAATGGCAATCTCGCCGTTAGGCAAAGTAAATTCTCTTTTTTTATTAAGTATATGATTTTTGAGTTGGATAAAGGGAATTTTGTAGATTCCAAATTGTACCATCGCCTCAATGTCGAACCAATCATTTTTCTCGCTAATTTCTAAATCTATTTTACTGTTGCCTATAATGTATTTTTTAGCGCTGATATCTTGCTCAAAACAGAAGCCTTTTTCTATTAATTCATCATGGTGCTCACTTATAAAATCGAAAATTGAAAAAGATTTATCTACATCATCTAAATTATTAGCAACTTCTAAATGGACAAATAAGTCACTATTACTTTTTAAGCCCATTTCTAACAACTCATCCAATTTTTTATGTTCCCAATTTAAAGATCTGCGTATGCGATGAAAAAAATAATCATCGCCATCTTTCTCCATCCTTACGGTCACGGCTAAATCGCCGCCGGCAGGAAAAGTATAATTCCCGTATTTAAAAAAAAGCTGCAATTCAGAAATTCCTCCACTCACATAAACTACCTTTAAAATAGGTTGTGCAATATATTTTTCTGTGTGGATGGTAAAACCTTCTGCGTAAACATGGTATTTCTCTATTAAGGGAGAAACAAATTTTGAAAAATAAGTAGCCTCAGAAGATTTTGGTATAGAAATGTATCTTTTATTAAGGAAGGGCTGTAATTTTTTGCCTTCTAAATCTTGTTCAAAATCATATAAAATATCATCTAATAATAAATAGGCTGGATAATTTAAAATAACTAACGCATCCTTAAACATAAAATCTATGCGATTATCTAAATATTTTATGGTTGGGAAATACCTGGTTTCAATCTCGTTTCTTCTAAAGTGAAAAAGAACAGTTGCAGGTTCTTCTGCAAAGTGAATACGTTTTTCTACAGGCCACCCTTCTTTACTCATCAAATAAAGTTCTTTCCCTTTTATCAACTTTAAAGCCTCCGCAAGCTTCTTTTCAATTTTAGGACGAATAGCGTCATAAACCTTTTCATCCCAATTTTTTGTAAAAAATTCTGTTGCTCTAATGGTTTTTTTAAAGTGTTTTTTGATGATGTGATCTTGCTCTACTTCTTCTAAAATTTTAATAAGTTTTAGATCTGTGGAGTCTATAAAGTCATGAAATTCACTGGCTGTACTCGTAAATAAGCGTTGGTAGGTCAGTGAAAAATCGCCATCAGTATTTAGTTGAACTATATGCGGCTCAATTAAATACCCTAAGTATTCATGCTTTGCTAAAGAATAAACCAGTTTACAAGGTTTATCTGTTCCAACTCGTATCATTTAAAAAGGTAAAATTTTACGAATTTAGAGAGGTTGTAGGTAGAAAAAATTTAAAAGTAACAATACAATTCGATAAAAGAAAGTAAAAAGGAATAAAAATTTATTATTAGGCAGAATTACCGATTATTTATTGCTCAATTAATAATTATGAGCCATTATTTATGATAAAATATTAAAAAAATATGATGTAAATATTTTTTAAATTTTAAGGATTTATTCATCTAGATTTAAGAATTTTCATCATTATACTGATATTCTATCGCCAATAAGGCCTTAAAAATTGTTTAGCAAATCCTTTTAAAACATTAAAATAAATACTTATCACAATACATTTCATTTCAATAAGTATATTTCTATTTTTGATGCTCATTAATTTAATATAAAACAATGAACAATTGGTTTAAAAGGAATGGTATCCATTTGGGTATGATTGTATTTTTTGTGGTTTTATGCTTTGTGTATTTTACTCCAGCGTTTCAAGGTAAAGTTTTGATGCAAAGCGATGTGCAAAAAGCTGCAGCAACCCAAAGTGAAATCATGAAATATAAGGCGGAAGATGGAAAAGCGCCATTGTGGACCAACAGCATGTTTGGCGGAATGCCAACCTATCAAATTTGGTTAAAATATCCCAAAAATATCACTACACATGTAATTGATGTCTTAAATGCATCATTCCCTAATCCTGTAAATACAGTTTTAATATATTTATTAGCCACTTATTTTCTATTGATTGTTTTAGGGATGAGTCCGTGGCTTGCAGCAGTGGGCGCAATTGCTTTTGGGTTTTCATCCTATAACTTTATATTTTTAGAAGCCGGGCATAGTAACCAGGCTATGGCAATAGCGTTTTTCCCTGCTATTTTGGGAGGAGTAATTCTAACTTTACGAGGTAAATATTGGCTAGGAACAGCACTGACTGCATTTTTTGTGGCGATGGAAATACGGACAAACCATATACAAATGACGTATTATCTATTTATTGCCTTAATAATTTTAATGGGCATTGAACTTTATCATTCTTATAAAGACAAAACTTTACCATCTTATTGGAAATCATTAGGGTTTTTAATTGCAGCAGCTTTTTTAGGAATAGCCGTTAATGCAGGCTCATTATGGACAACCTATGAATACGGTGAATATTCTACTCGTGGAAAATCAAATATCACAACAGATGGCGCACAACCAAATAACGGTTTAGATAAAGAATATGCTTTTCAATGGAGCCAAGGAGTTGGAGAAACCATGACTTTGTTAATTCCTAATGCTTATGGAGGCGCATCACAACCAACCTTAGACGATAAATCTGAGGTAGCAAAAGCAATAATGGCTAAAGGGGCAGATGCTCAACAAGCCACTGGTTTTGCGCAACAGATGCCTGTTTATTGGGGTCCAAAACCTTTCACCTCTGGTCCTTGGTATTTTGGAGCGTTTGTTTTATTCCTGTTTATTTTTGGATTATTTATAGTTAAAGGAAGATTAAAATGGTTTCTGCTGAGTGCCACATTATTGAGTATTTTATTGGCTTTCGGTAAAAACTTCTCTTTATTATCCGATTTGTTTTTCAATTATGTACCGCTTTATAACAAGTTTAGATCTGTAGAGTTTAACTTGGTTATCGCTAGTTTATGTGTACCTATTTTAGCCTGTTTAGCGATATTTGAAGCTACAAAACCTAACGTAGATGTTAAAGAAGTGATTAAGAAATTAAAAACTAGCGCATATATTGTTTTAGGGATTTTAGTGGTGATGATTGCTTTGCCTACTTTATTATTCTCTTTTAAAGCAGATAACCATCAAGATTTTTTAAATCAGTTAAATCAAGTTGCTGGTGGGGATGCTAATTTTGGTTCTGCAATTTCAAAAGCTTTGATTGATGATCGTATCTCTCTTTTTAGAACTGATGCTTTTAGGTCTTTCATATTTATTGTTTTAGGAATAGGAGCTTTATGGGCGCTCATCAATAAAAAAATTAATAAGCCTTTAGGGCTGATCATAATTGGCGTAATTGTTTTAGTCGATTTATGGTCTGTAGATAAACGTTATTTAAACGATGAAAAATTTGTTTCTAAATCTATCATGAATCAGCAAGCACAAAAACGGCCTGTTGATGAATTTATATTGAGAGATACCGACCCAGATTATCGGGTTTTTGATACTACAATTCCAACTTTCCAAAGTGCTGATGCTACAGCTTTCCATAAAACAATTGGTGGTTACCATGCAGCAAAATTAAAACGCTTTCAAGAAGTTATAGATAAACAATTTACAGGCAGTACCAATCAAGATGTTTTGGATATGCTGAATACTAAGTATTTTATTACCCCTGGAAAAGATAATCAGTCTGCTTCTATGCAAGCAAACTCTACCGCTTGCGGCCATGCTTGGTTTGTGCAAAGCGTACAATACGCTAAAGATAATGATCAAGAAATGCAAGGAATTAGTTCTTTTGATCCAATAAAAGAAGCTATCGTAAATCAAGAGTTTGAGTCTTTGTTAAAAGACAAAAATGTAGGTGTACCAAGTAATGGAATTATTAAGTTAACAAGTTATCATCCAGACCTACTTAAATACGAGTATAGTATTGATAAAGAAGCTGTTGCTGTGTTCTCTGAGATTTGGTATCCTAAAGGTTGGAATATGTATATTGATGGCGAACAAATGCCATACTTTAGGGCAGATTATTTGCTAAGAGCGGCCGTTTTACCTAGCGGAAATCATAAAATTGAGTGGAAATTTGAACCTCGTTCATATTTTTTTGGAGAAAATATTTCTTTATTCGGATCTATTCTTTTATCTTTAATTCTAGCTTACGCACTCTACCGCGAATTAGCTACTAAGCGACCAGCTTAAACTAACCAGTATAAAGGAAAATCCCGATTCAAAAAGATCGGGATTTTCTGCGTTTAAAGGGTTTTAGAAGCGGTTTCATAAATTTTTCATGCCATTTTAAAATCAGATTAAAGGAGATTTTTCACATGATTTATATTGTGTTTAAACATCTAATATTTTAGGCTTTTTAGGATAATTATCATACAAAGGCACTAAATCCAGTTATGGCTCTACCAACAATTAAAGAATTTATTTCTTTGGTTCCTTCATAAGAATAAATGGCTTCTGCATCGGCTACAAAACGGGCAACATCATATTCTAATAAAATACCGTTTCCGCCCATTACTTCCCTTGCTTTGCTTACTACATCCCTTGTTCTTAAACTACAGAACACTTTCGCTAAAGAAGCGTGTTCATCGGTTAGTTTGCCTTCATCCTGTAATTTAGAAAGTTGGAAAACCATGGTTTGCATAGCCGTTAAATTAGAAAGCATTTCTACCAAATGGTTTTGTATCAACTGAAAAGATGCTATTGGTTTACTAAACTGTTTTCTTTCTCTGGTGTATTTTAAGGCACTTTCATAAGCACCTCTTGCTACACCAACAGCCATCCAGGCAACACCGGCTCTGGTCATTTGTAAAACTTTGGCGGTGTCTTTAAAAGAATCGCATTTTTGTAAACGATTAGCTTCGCTTACTTCGCAATTGGTTAAAGTAATTAAGCCATTTTGTACAATACGTAAAGCCATTTTACCTTGAATTTTCTCTACTACAAAACCTGGGGTGTCTTTTTCTATCACAAAACCTTTTACCTGATTATCGGCCAAATCCCTTGCCCAAATAATATTGATATCGGCAAAAGTAGAATTGCCAATCCATTTCTTTTGCCCGTTTAAAATCCATTTATCGCCAATTCTTTTGGCAGTAGTAGTTAATCCTCCTGCGACTGCAGAACCCACTTCGGGCTCCGTCAAACCAAAAGAACCAATCAGTTCCATCTTTTGCATTTTAGGTAGCCAACGTTGCTTTTGCTCTTCAGAACCACATATATAAATAGAACCCATTGCCAAACCACTTTGTACGCCAAAAAAAGTCGCCATAGAAGCATCTATTCTTCCCATTTCAGAAGCAATTATACCTTCCATTAAAAATGAGCGGTTTGGGCAACCATAACCTTCATAAGTTAAACCACAAATACCCAATTCTGCCATTTTCGGAATCAGCTCATGAGGGAATTTATCCTTTAACCAATAATCGTTAACTATCGGTTTTACTTCTTTTTCTAAAAATGCCCGAACCTTTAATTGTAGTTCTCTGTCTTCTGGCGAAAGAGAATCAGAAAGCTCATAAAAATCTCCATTGATGGGTGGCAATTCTTTATGTTTTTTAGTACCGCCTTTTAGCATTTTTTGCAAACCCATCAATTGTTGGTCGTCTAGTTTGCCAAAGGCTATCATCATTTCTGGAATGTCGATTTTTTTAGAAAGCGCTTCTAGTTGCGCCATATCTATCCTCTTGAATAAATCGTATCCCTTTTTAACTTTTGAAAAAATATTGGACATAAATTTAGAATTGGTTTAATTTTATAAACAAAAATTAGTCCATAAGGTAAGGAAAAAATGAACGAAATTAAAAGATGCCATTGGTGCGGTAACGATGATTTATATATAAAATATCATGATGAAGAGTGGGGAAAAGAAATTCATGATGATCAAATTTTCTTCGAGTTTCTAGTTTTAGAATCGGCACAAGCAGGATTAAGTTGGATTACCATTTTACGCAAAAGAGAAAATTATAAAAGGCTCTTCGCCGATTTTGATGTAGATAGAGTTGCTGCGTTTTCTGATGAAAAAATAGAAGAAATTTTGCTAGACCCTGGCATTATCCGTAACCGATTAAAAGTAAAATCTACAGTTAAAAATGCGCAACTATTTATAGAAGTACAAAAAGAATTCGGAAGTTTTTATACCTATCTTTATACTTTTATGCCAAATAATAAGCCAATTAAAAATAACTTTATAGATAGTAGAAGCACCCCTGCAACATCAGAAATTTCAAATGCAATTGCTAAGGATATGAAAAAACGAGGGTTTAAATTTTTCGGTTCTACTATTTGCTATGCTTTTATGCAAGCGGTTGGTATGGTAAATGATCATGCTGTAAGTTGCGCTTTTAGATAAAACATTTGCTACAAGACGCCAACAACCTTTGTTTTATACTTCCTGATATTATAAAAGATTATTGGTAAAAATAAAAATGTAGGGGCTAGCCAAATTACAACCGGATATTTATAAGTTACATTTACCACCAAAAACGCAGTAACAGTTGCTATATAAGCCGGAACCATCCTGGTAATATGACGGATTAAAAATTCATTTTTACTTAATTTTTTATTTTTAAAAAGCTCTAAATCTTTAATCAAAATTAAAGCAAACAAAATATCAAAAAATAAAAGAACGCTTGAAAATCCTACTGGATTAAATATTGAAGTTGACAAGTATTTATAACTTATCATAATCAATAAAAGCCCACATAATAGCATTATTAATTTATCTATCATGCTAGGATTTACAAGTCCTTTCATAAATTTAATACTTCTATATCCTGCAAAAGATAAATAAAGAGAAAAAACACCAATTACAAATAAGAAATAGTTAGTATGCATTATTGCCATTACAAATGCAGAAATAGCTATTGCTATCATAGCCCAATGAAAAATAAAACCAAATTTGGAGTGTAAGCCTCTTTTCTTTTTTAAAATTAATGCTATTAGGCCAGTAAATAATGCCGTGGTTCCGCTAATGATATGAATATAAAGGAATATTTTAAAAAAATTGTCTGCCATTTCCATATTATAAATGTATATAATTTAGGATAAAATTGAATATTTAAACTGATGAATGGATCAATAAGAAAGACGAAGTGAAATAAATTAGACATTAAACATTTTTAGCTTTATTTTTACCTAAAATATTTAAGATATGAATTTCCCTGCAGAATTAAAGTACACAAAAGACCACGAGTGGATAAGAATTGATGGCGAAGAAGCTACCATTGGCATTACTGAGTTTGCGCAACATGAGTTGGGTGATATTGTTTATGTTGATATTAACACGGTTGGAAATGAAGTTGCCGAAGGCGATGTTTTTGGAACTGTAGAAGCTGTTAAAACTGTTTCTGATTTATTTATGCCAGTTGATGGAACCGTTTTAGAAGTTAATGGAAACTTGGATGCTAACCCAGAGTTGGTAAATAAAGACCCCTACGGTGAAGGCTGGATGGTTAAAATTAAACTTTCTAAATCTGCAGATTCACTTTTATCTGCTGATGCCTATAAAGATTTAGTAGGAGCTTAAAAGCAAATGCTGAGGACTTTAAAATTTCAATGGGCAGCAATTAGTTGGTCTATCTTGGTAATCATACTTTGTGATTTGCCTTCAAGTGATTTACCACAAGCTCAACACTTTTTTGAAGGATTTGATAAAATGGTGCACTTAGGGTTTTTCTTTGTGCTTACCGTTTTTTTATTTTATGGTAAAATAAAGCAACAAAATAGTTTCGATTACCGTTTTTTAACCATTGTAAAAATAATTTTGGTTAATGTGATTTTGGGTGGCGGTATTGAACTTTTACAATGGAAGGTATTTACCTACCGCTCTGCGGAGTGGTGGGATTTCTTTGCAGACATGGCTGGTTTGGGGATGGGCGTTTTTAGTTACTTATTACTACACAGAAAGGCTTATGAATATAAATTGGTTAAAAAATAAACAGATGATAAAAGCTTTAAAAATTACTTTCTTATTTCTTGTTATTTCTGTTTTTAGCTCATGTAGCATATTTAAGAAAGGCTGTCAATGCCCTAAGTTTAGTTTACAAAAGGCGCCTAATAAAACCATTGCAAATCAAATATCAACTCGTTAATTAATAGCCGTCTCTTTATTTGGATTTAATATAAATAAGCTTTATTTTTGCTCATCAATATTCTAAAAATGAAGTTATCGCAATTAAAAATAGGAGCAATAGGAATCATAAAAGAATTTACCGATTTAGAAATGTCGGTAAAATTGATGGAAATGGGTTGTTTACCAGGTGAAACAATTAAAGTTGAACGTATTGCCCCTTTTGGCGATCCAATTGCAATTTCTGTTTCAGGTTATCAACTATCTTTAAGAAAACTTGAAGCTTCTACAATAGAACTTATTTAAATTGTGAGGATTGAAAGACAGGCTAAGAATAGCTCTTGTAGGTAATCCAAATACCGGCAAATCAACCATATTTAATTCCCTTACTGGTTTAAACCAAAAAATAGGGAACTTCCCCGGAGTTACCGTTGATAAAAAAATAGGCTTTTCTAAATTAGCAGACAGCACCAATCTTGAGATTGTAGATTTACCGGGCACTTATAGCCTATATCCTAAAAGCGCTGACGAAACCATTGTTTTTGAAGTACTTTCTGACAAAAATAATCCATCCTATCCAGATTTAGTACTTATCGTGGCCGACGCCACAAACCTCAAAAGAAATCTTTTACTATATACCCAAATTGCAGATTTAGGTTTGCCTATCATCATTGCATTAAACATGATGGATTTGGCAGCAAAAAGTAATATGGATATTGATGTGGATGGTTTAGCGGAAAGGCTAAATATTCCTGTTGTACCAATTGCCGCCAGAAAAACCCAAGGGATAGAAGAATTAAAAAAAGCAATTCAATACCGTAGTGACCAGCCTTTTCAAACACCAACTATTGATGTGGAGTTGATTGCGCCAGATTTAATCAAATCTATTTCTACGGAGTTAAGTCTTGACAATCCTTACGTTGCTTTACAAATTGCGCATCAATATCAAAACATACGCTACCTAACAAAAACACAGATAAACCAGATAGAAGCTTTTGAAAAACAATACGATTTTCATTCGCAAAAATCGCAGGCGGCAGAAACCATAGCCCGGTATAATTTTATAAATGATGTTTTATTAGATACAGTAAAATATAATTCGGTTGCGTTAGAAGAAAATATCAGCAATAAGATAGATCATTACCTCACGCATAAAATTTGGGGATTTGTAATTTTTATAGCTATCCTTTTTGCTATTTTCCAATCCATTTTTGCATGGTCAGAATATCCGATGTACTTGATAGAAACCGTTTTTGTTTGGTTGGCACAAATAGGACATCAATATTTACCAGAAGGAGCGTTAACAAATTTATTAATTGATGGTGTACTTGCGGGTTTAAGCGGAGTGATGGTTTTTATACCTCAAATTGCATTATTATTTGCCTTCATTTCAATTCTAGAAGATACTGGTTACATGTCTCGAGTAACTTTTATGATGGATCGTTTAATGCGAAAAGTGGGTTTAAACGGCAAATCAATCGTACCCATGATTGGCGGCTTGGCTTGTGCTGTGCCATCAATTATGAGTACCAGAACCATAGAAAATTGGAAAGAAAGAATCATTACCATTATGGTTACTCCTTTGGTAAGTTGTAGTGCTCGTTTACCAATTTATACCTTGTTAATTTCTTTAGTAGTGCCTAAAATATACGTTTTAGGCATCATCAACCTGCAAGGTTTGGCGTTAATGTCGCTTTATGTAATGAGTATTGTTGCCGCAATTTTGGTGGCATGGGTAATGAAGGGAATTATTAAGAGCAAAGCGAAAGGGTATTTTATAATGGAATTACCTGTTTACCGTATGCCAAGATGGAATAACGTGGGCATTACCATGTTTGAAAGTGTAAAAACATTTGTTACCCAAGCCGGAAAAGTGATTATTGCTGTTTCTATTGTTCTTTGGGTTTTAGCAAGTTATGGCCCTTCAAATCGTTTTGAAAAAATAGATGCGAAATATAATTCTCCTAGTTTGCAACAAAAATATTCATCTAAAGAGATTAAAAGGTTAAAAGCATCAGAAAAACTAGAAAGTTCTTACGCAGGTGTATTGGGAAAATCTATCGAACCTGGAATTAAACCTTTAGGTTTTGATTGGAAAATAGGAATAGCTTTAATCACATCTTTTGCAGCCAGAGAGGTTTTTGTTGGTACTATGGCCACTTTATATTCCGTTGATGGCGATGCTACCAAAATGGAATCTGTACGAGAAAAAATGGCAAGCGCTAAAAACACAGAAACCGGACTTCCCGTTTTTACAGTGGCTTCTGCTTTTTCACTGATGATGTTTTATGCTTTTGCCATGCAATGTATGAGTACAATGGCAGTTGTTTATCGTGAAACTAAAAATATTAAATGGCCTTTAATTCAATTTGCATACATGTTGGTATTAGCTTATGTGGCAAGCTTTATAGTATATCAATTATTAAAGTAAGTTGAAGTTATTAAGGATAATTGTCTAAAAATTATTTTCCTAACCATTACTCTTAACTCCTTAATGTTTAAATTCAAATGAAATTTTGTTGATGCTTACCATCAAGATTCAAACATTTTCTACAATTAAGGCATTAAGAAAAACCTAATCTTCATCTTCCTTAACTTCTTAATGTTTTAATTAAAATAAAGTTTCGTCAATCATTAAATCTTGTAAATCCCTGCAGGTAGGTAAGAAGATTCACGCAAATTTAATCTTAATTAATACTTTTTTGGACAACTATTTGTTTAATCAAACCAAAAAAACCAACTTTAAAATCAAGATTACTCTTTTACCAAATGATAAAAAAAATCTCATTCGCTGTCTCTCTATCTATTTGCACCTTTTTATTTGCATGTGGTCAAGAACATCAGGACGCTAAAAATTGGCTAGAAAAATTTAAAAATGCTGGTCAAGCAACTGTTGTATTAAATAATGAAAAAGAACTATTACCACTCAAAAAATTAGATATTAAAAATATTGCAAGTGTAGATTTAGGTTTTAAAAACCACAGCATTTTTGATAGTATTTTAAACAAATACTCCAATATTAAAACTTTTCCTTTTACAACAGATCTTAATACACTTCATGCCGATTTAAAATTTTATAACACCATTATTATTGAAGTAACAGATAGTACAGATTTTAACGATGAAACCCTGTTTTTTATCAACCAAATGGAAAATACAAGACAGGTGGTTATCAGTTATTTTGGAGAAGGGAAAAACCTGGCAAAATTAAATAATGTAAAAGCTCCAATTGTGTTTTGTCCTATAAAAGACCAACAAGCAGCTAGCTTTTCAGCCCAATTAATTTTTGGTGGTGTAGCATGTATTGGCAGATTACCTATCAGCTTTAGCGATAAATACCAAAGAAATACTGGTTTTGATATTGATAAAATCAGACTACAATTTACAGTACCAGAAGAATTAAACATAAACGCCAACGATTTAAAGGAGATTGATGAAATTGCTGCCGAAGCTATAAGAAGTAAAGCTACACCGGGCATGGTGGTTTTTGCAGCTAAAGACGGAAAAGTGATTTTTAATAAAGCTTATGGTGCGCATACTTATGATAGTGATGCACAAAAAGAAAATGTAACTGACATTTTTGATTTAGCATCTGTAACCAAAGTTGGAGCTACCACTATGGAGGTAATGCGTTTATATGAAAATAACCACCTAGATTTAGATACTACCATTAATACTTATTTAGCACAGACAAGAAATACTGATAAAGCAGATATTAAGGTTAAAGAACTGATGCTGCACCAAGCCGGTTTTATTCCTTTTATTCCTTTTTTTAGCACCATCAAACCTGATGATTTTAGTAGAGATTCTTCTGAAGCTTATAATGTAAAAGTCGCTGATAATTATTTCATGAAAAAAAGTTACTTCAGAGATGTGATGTGGAAGCAGATGTTAGCTAGCCCATTAAAAACTAGAGGAAAATACGTTTATAGTGATTTAAGCATGTATTTTATGAAGGAAGTTATTGAAAACATTACAAAAACACCATTACAAGATTATGTAAAAACAAATTTTTATAATCCTTTAGGGATGAATACCACAGGATTTAATCCTCGTTATCGTTTCAAAAAATCTCAAATAGTACCAACAGAATTTGACACCTATTTTAGAAAAACATTATTGTGGGGTTATGTACATGACCAAGGTGCTGCAATGGTGGGAGGAGTTTCTGGACATGCCGGATTATTTTCTAATGCTTCTGATTTGGCAATTTTATTTCAGATGTTACTAAACAGAGGAGAATATGGCGGCGAAAGCTATTTTAAACCAGAAACCGTTAAATTTTTTACTGAGAAATATTCTGATGTTAGCAGAAGAGGTTTAGGTTTTGATGGATTCGATTCGAAATCAACTTACGGTTATCCATCAAAATTTGCTTCCTCTCAATCTTATGGCCACACCGGCTATACAGGAACTTGTGTCTGGGTAGATCCTAAAGAAAATCTAATTTACATATTCCTTTCAAATAGGGTAAATCCAGAAGTTAACAATCGACTTTCGTCTTTAAATATTCGACCAAGAATACAAGATGTAATTTATAAAGCGATACAAAGAGCGAATGATTAATAGCAAAAAAGTCTTATCAAATTATTAAAATATGAAAATTAAAACAATCCAAAAACAAATCACGATAATAATCTTATTCATTATTTTTATAGTTAGTTTTTCTTCTTGTTCTGAAAAATTAAGCCCAGAGATGCAAAAGCTAAGTAATCAGAAAGAACTTTTAAAGCTAAATACCGAATTAAACGACTTAAATATTTCTTTAGAAACGGAATTATCAAAAATAAATGGTTTAGTTAGCGATGTAAAAAATGCCAATGAAGATGCTAGCAAATCAGCAGAAGAAGCTAAAAATCTTTCTGATGAACTTTCAAAAAACCCAGGAGATAGTAGGCTGTCCTCCAAAGCAGAGCGGGCTGCAAGAGCTGCAGCAAAAGACGCAAAAAAGGCAGAAAAGTTAAATTCAAAATTGGGAGAATCTAATGATAATGTGAAAAACTATCAAGAAGATATTAATGATGTAAAATCTAAATTAGAAGCGTTGCAAACAAAGATTGAATTTGTTCCAGCAGAGAAAGAATAATAAGGCTCTTTATTGTTACATTCCCTTAACAAAAAATGGAAGTTTAACTTCTTACTTTGTGGGTAATAAAATTTACAAATCACAAAAAATTTTAAATGAAGATAGGGATTGTTTGTTACCCAACATTTGGCGGAAGCGGTGTAGTTGCTACAGAATTAGGTAAAGCATTAGCAGATAATGGACATCAAGTTCATTTTATTACTTATAGTCAGCCAGCAAGATTAGATTTCTTTTCAGAAAACTTATTTTATCATGAAGTTTCCGTCTCTAAATATCCATTGTTTGATTATGCCCCTTATGAATTGGCATTATCCAGTAAAATGGTTGATGTGGTAAGGTTCGAAAAACTAGATATCTTACACGTACATTATGCTATTCCACATGCTTCTGCTGCGTTTATGGCTAAGCAAATTTTGGCTACGTTTGGTATCCATATCCCCGTAGTAACTACTTTACACGGTACAGATATTACCTTAGTTGGAAAAGATTTAACTTATAAACCAGTTGTAACTTTCTCTATCAATCAGTCCGACGGAGTAACTGCAGTTTCAGAAGATTTAAAGAAGGCAACCTATGATCATTTCGATATTCAAAAAGAAATCAGGGTAATTCCAAATTTTATTGATCATAAGAGATTTAAATTAACCCCAAAAGATCATTTTAAAAAGGCAATAGCTCCACAAGGTGAGCGTATTCTAGTTCATACATCTAATTTTAGAAAAGTAAAAAGAACACAAGACGTAGTTTATATCTTTCAAAAAATATTAGAAAAAGTACCATCTAAATTACTAATGGTGGGCGATGGCCCTGAACGTGTAAACTGCGAACAATTATGTCGTGATTTAAAGGTTTGTGACCATGTACGGTTTTTAGGTAAACAAGATGCTGTTGAAGAAATATTGTCTGTTGGTGATTTGTTTATTATGCCTTCAGAAGCAGAAAGTTTTGGTCTAGCCGCATTAGAAGCAATGGCTTGTAAAGTTCCTGTAATATCTTCTAATACCGGTGGTTTGCCAGAACTTAACATTGATGGTATTACTGGCTTTATGGATAATGTTGGTGATGTTGAAGGAATGGCAAATCACGCAATTTATATCTTAGAAGATGAAGATAGATTAAATAAATTTAAAGAAAATGCTTTAAAAAGAGCAGCAGAATTTGATTTGAATTTGGTGTTGCCTATGTATGAAGATTTTTATAGGGAGGTGATTGAGAAGGGGAAATAATAATAATTGAGTACTAAGAAATTTAAGAATTAAACAAATATTATTACGTTAATATTTGTTAATTTATAATATAATATTTCAAAAAGCTAAACCCTTATTTCAGGAATAAGAAATAAATTTCTGTAAGGCTCATTAATTTCTAAAACTATTCCAATCAAATTTATTCTTTTTATAGCGAACCATCTTTGTTCGTCTTAAGCAAATTCAACTTTCAATCAAGCTATATTAAGTAAAATTTTTGTTTTTTAATACGCGATTTTTTAAAAAAAATTATGTTTTAAAGATTAAAAAAAATCCCTGAATCATTTTAGAAACAGGGATTTTAAAGAATAACAATATGTTAGTATTATCTTTTTAAAGTAAGATAAAAAGAATCATAATTAACACTTGTTTTAAATGGACCAGCTGGATCAAGGTCAAATATTACCCTTCTTAAATCTCCAGCGGTAGGAAGACTATTAGCAACTGGTCTAACGAGAATGTAACCAACTGATGAATTAGCCGGAATAGTCACTTTTCTTGTTCCTGCAGGTACAAGATTATAATGAGTACCTTCTGTCGCAACAGTAACTGTAGTACTGTTAGATGTAGGTCTAACTATAAAAGGAATTTCAACAGGAGTAGCTTGTTGTGGCCCTACTAATTGAACATAAATTGTATCAGTTACTCTTGTGTTAATAAGAATATACCTTGATGAGTCAGTTTGTGCCTGTGAAGCAGGGCTGGTAACAATTCCTCCCGCTGCTAAAGATGTAGGATTAACAGCTAAAGTATGATTCTTAAATTCTACCAAACTTGGCCCATCATAGGTGTTTTTATCCTTAGGTAAGCAACCAATTAATCCCGAAAGGAAGATTGTTCCTAAAATAAAGTATGTGAATGTCTTTTTCATGTCTTATAAAATTTAAATTAATAACCTGGATTTTGTGGCAATCCAGGAACATTATTGGCTTCAGCAGCAGGAACTGGTGCTAAGATTTTGAAATCATCAGGAGAAATACTTGGTCTACTAGTTTGACCAGCTTTAAAAATTCCATTACCTAACCTTTTCAAATCAAACCATCTATGTCCTTCAAAGAATAATTCTCTTCTTCTTTCATCTTGAATGTAAGACTTAATTGAGACATCAATAGGTACAAATAATGTTGAAGCATTTCTATTAGTTCTTAATGTTTTAACAATATCTGAAGCTGCAATAAATTGATTCTGTTCAGCTAAAGCTTCTGCTTTCATTAGTAAAACATCAGCTACTCTAATTACTTTAACATTATCGGCATATGGAGCACCTGCTGTACCAGCATATTTATTCACCCAATTAAACTGCGCTCCACCAGAAGTTTGCGAAGCTGCTGAAGCAGCGTAGCTGTAATACATTGCTTTTCTATCATCACCATTTTCATAAAGAGCAACTAATTCATTTGATGGAGTTTGACCACCAAATGTAGAAACATTATTACGATTATTAGGATTGGTATAACTAAATAATGTACTATTAGCCCCAACAACACCTACAATTTCAGTAGTATTATTAAAGGTGATTTCAAAAAGAGCTTCAGAAGAAGGAGCAGCGGCACTTGATCTAAATACGCTAATGTAGGAACCCGCCGGTGCTAATTTTGCACCAGTATTAGATGCATTTAAAGCTTGATCAAAATTCGTAACAGCATCAGAATATTTTTGCCAGTATAAATAAACTTTACCTAATAAGCCATAAGCAGCTGCTTTATTCATTCTCAAACGAGAAGCCGCAGTAGTATTAGCTGGTAAAAAATTTATAGCCTGTTTAAAATCACTTTCTATTTGTTTATAGGTCTCATCAATAGTTGATCTAACTAGAGGTCCACCTGTAACAGGATCGGTAGTGGGACTTAATCTAAGTACCACTGACTTATTAAAACCTGAATTCGTACCTGTTGTTGGCACTTTATTAGGCTCATAACCATAAGCTCTGGCTAAATCGAAAAATGCTAATGCTCTAATTCCATAAGCTTCTCCCTTAACTTGGTTCTTTACCGCATCTGTCGCAGTAACCGCATCAATATTTGCAATAACGGTGTTACAGTCAAGGATTGCGTTGTAGGCTAGCGACCAAAACTCATAATGGTTACCAGTTGCTGTTGGAGATGCTGTAGAATTTAAGTTAGCACCACTATATCTACCACCACCTGCAGAAATTAAAGGATTAGTATAAATATTATCTGCTAATGCATCGCCCTTTAAAGCAAAATCACGACCATACCAAGTAAAGTCTTGTAATCTATCATAAGCGGAAGTCATTACCGATTGTAATCCACTAATGTTATTCGTTACCTGAACTGGTGCAACGAAGTTTTTAGGCTTTACCTCAATACTGCTTTCGCATGAAGCGAATACAGAAATGAGTGCCATTGAGTATATGATATATTTTTTCATTTTTCTTAAATTAAAAATCTAAAACAATTCCACCAGTGAAAGTTCGTGGATTAGGATATGAGTTCAAAGTATTTCCTGTTGTTTCAGGATCTTGATCTCTAAAGTTAGTAAAAGTGGTTAAATTTAAACCCTGAGCATAAATATTAACACTTGGTAATCTTAATTTAGTAGTTATTGATGCTGGTAATTTATAATTAAGAGTAACCTGCTTTAAACGAATATAAGATGCTACCTGAAGGTATCTAGAAGTAAGGTTGGTTGGATCATATACACCTGTCTCATTAGTGCCATTGTAAGGCCTTGGAGTGTCTGTAATCTGTCCAGGCTTTGTCCATCTGTTGTTAAACTGACTAATTACTTGGTTATCAGTGTATGCTCCAGAAGCTTCTAAAACTTGTGCAGTTTGTAAAAATGCCGAATTACCATATTGTGATTGGAATAAAACATCTAAACTTATTCCTTTAAATGCAAAGGTATTACCAAAACCACCGAAGAAGCTTGGGTTAGTATCTCCGATATTCTGACGATCATTATTAGTTGGGTTATAAGTAATATTATTATTTACATCATAGTACATTGGTCTACCATCAGCTGCATTTACACCAGCATATTTGATATAGAATAATGTATTTAGTGGTTGGCCAACCTGATAATTTCTAGTAGTATTGATAAATTGTAAACCATTATACAATTCAGTTACTTTATTTCTTGTGTATGCAACGTTAAAATTGGTAACCCATTTAAAGTCTTTTTTATCAACGTTAACCGTATTAATTTCAAAATCATAACCTTGTGCCTCAACTTTTCCTACGTTTTGAGCAATAGTTGTGAATCCAGAACTAACTGGCAAATTTACGTTTAAAATTAATTGAGAGTTATTCTTTTGATATACATCAAACGATCCGTAAATTCTGTTTTTAAGAAAACCAAAATCTAAACCCAAGTCAATCTGTGCTGAGCGTTCCCAAGAAAGATCTGTATTACCTAAAGCAGTTTGTCTTAAAGTACCGACTCCATTATAACCCGCAGCAGCACTCACTGGTTGATATTGATTTAATGATTGGAAATCACCAATAGGTTGTACACCAGTTACACCATAACTAGCTCTAAGTTTCAAATCACTTAACCAATTTACTTGTTTCATAAAACTTTCTTCGGTTATTCTCCATGCAGCTGATGCTCCTCCAAATAATCCAAATTTTTGATTGGCACCAAATCTTGAAGAACCATCATATCTTAAGTTACCACTAAACAGATATTTTCCTTTATAATCATATCTTAAATTACCTAAAAGACTGAAAATTTTAAATCCTGTGTAAGTGGATGTTGAAGAAGTAAATGTTGATGCACTACTTAATAATGTTAATAGTGGACTTGCAA
Organism: Sphingobacteriales bacterium; assembly: GCA_038237895.1. Classification (GTDB taxonomy): domain Bacteria; phylum Bacteroidota; class Bacteroidia; order Sphingobacteriales; family Sphingobacteriaceae; genus Pseudopedobacter. Next base: position 41,091 of record JBBRYE010000013.1, read on the forward strand.
AGTTTTGAGCTGCTGCTGATAAGACTGTATTATTAGTAGCTCTATATTCTACCCCTCCTAATATTGAAAAATTATGATCTTTAGCTATTGTTTTATTATAATTTAAGGTTCCGTTTAAATTATAATCAATATTACGTCTAAAAATTTCAATACCACTACCACCAGTTGCGGCATAAATAGGGATGGTAGCTGGTCTATAGTTATAATCCTTAGCATCATCAAATTTTAAAC
>JBBRYE010000014.1:0-40608 GCA_038237895.1 Sphingobacteriales bacterium
AATGGTGGAATTACTGCTGCAAAACAAAATCATAAGGTAATTATGACCCCTAGTACGGCAGGGCTTTATTTAGATCATACCCAAGGTCGGTCTGATCAGGAACCGGTTGGTATTGGTGGCGACGGACGCATTTCTAAAATTTACAATTATGATCCAACACCAGAGGTTTTATCGGCTTTACAGCAAAAAAATATTTTAGGAGTACAGGCAAATATGTGGGCAGAATATTTACCCAACATAAATAAAGTAGAATATTTGCTTTTTCCAAGAATAATGGCTGTATCTGAAATTGCATGGACAAGTCTGAACAGAAAGGATTTTAAAAATTTTAATGAAATTCGTGTTCCCCAACATTTGGCGTTGTTAGATAAAACTAATACATTTTATCGCGTTCCAGAGGTAATTGGCGCAAAGGATACATCTATAAATGTTATAAATGATAGCTACACTTTTGATTTTAAGCCTTCTGTAAATGGTGCGAAAGTATATTATACTATAGATGGATATGAACCTAACGAAACCACTACTTTATATACGCAGCCTTTTAAAATAAATGTACCAAAAGGAGAAATGCGTCCAATTAAAGCAATGGTAATCACCCCATCAGGTAAAAGAAGCGTTGTTACTACTACTTTTTTATTCAATAGAGATATGCTTAAAGCCGATACTACTATAAATATTAAAAATCAAGGAGCATTAAAGTATTACTATGTCCCAATGAAATTTAAAAATACTTTAGAAATTGATACTAATTTGGCTACAAAAAAAGGACTTGCAAATCAGATTTCATTTAATAAAGTAAGTGGGAAGGCAAGAGAATACGGAATCGTTTTTACAGGTTATATTAATGTAAATGAAAATGCAAATTTTGAGTTTTCGCTATACAGTGATGATGGCAGCCGTTTATATATTGATGATGAATTAATTATTGATAATGATAATAAACATGCTAGGTTTGAGCGATCGGCAGGGGTGGTATTGCAAGCTGGTTTACATAAAATAAAAATCTTATATTTTGATGATGGTCCGGGCTCTACCTTACAAGTTTCTATAAAAGGAACTGATGGTAAAAAGATTGAAATTCCTTCTGTAATGTTATATAATTAATTATAAATGAGATTATTAAATAAATTATTTGGTTTAGGCTTAATATCGTTATTGTTTGCTTCTTGCGGAGGTGATGAAAATAAAAAAGTAAAGGAAACTCCTAAAATAGTTACCGTTTTACCAGCTCCGTTTAAGCACCATGAAAAAATTGAAGTTGGACCAGAATTGATTTTTGATATTTATACTTGGGGAAGAGGAGATGATTCTACTTCATCATTACTGGTATTGCGTTCTGACTCTATTAAAAATGATTTTTCTGTAGCGTCTACAAATAACATTGATGGTAAATTTAAAGAGGTTTTTAATACAGATATGGATGATGATGGTAACCCTGAAGTTTTAGTTTATTACAGCGCAAATGATAAATTTCAATCTGCAAAATTGATATGCTATGAGTTTGCTGGAAAAGATGCAAACGAAATAGAATTTCCAAATTTAAGCACTAAAACTAAAAACCAATATCATGGAAAAGATAAGTTTTATGTAAAAGAAGGAAAGTTATTTAGAGAATTTAATTTATTTGAGAATAACGATAAAGAAGGTAAAAAGGTAATCGATAAAAAGACGATTCAGTATTTTATAAAAGGTAATAGATTTGATATGAATGAAATCAAATAATATTAATTTATCAGAAATTATAAGATAAACCTGTTCTTAATACAATGCCATGCGGATTAACATCTAAATTATTAAATGTATTATGAAATCCTTTAAATCCTACAGCTAGCATTGGAGATAAGTTTTTACAAATTTTATATCGTAAACCTATTGCTCCACCCACATATATTCCTCCTTCTTTTATTCTATGTCTGGATGCTGATTTACCATCTTCTTCTTCTTCATAATCAGAAAAGGTGTAACCAACATTAGCCATCACAAAAGGATTTAATTTTTTATGATCAAAAAAATAATGTCTATAGTCTATAAAAATGGGTAAAAAGCTAAGGTTATAAAGATTGTATCCATTATCACCATGAAAAGGAGCGTAAGAGTACTCTATACCAATACCTAAAGTATTTGAAGTGTTTAATTTTTTTGCAAATATTAAATCGAAACCATTAAAAACAGTAGCATGTGTGCTTCTTAATCTTTGATATTCGGCAATAATAAAATGCGTTTTTTGGGAAGATAAAGAATCTATATTATCAAAATTGTAACTTAGAATAGCTGCTTGCACAGAATAAAATGGAATAAAAAATAAACAAAACCAAAAAACTTTCATAATGCGAAACTACTAATAATCCATATAGTCTTCAAAAACACTTTGCATTAATGCTTTAGCTTTTTCTATAGCCATTAACTCTTCAACGTTATTAGTAATTGATTTTTTAAAAATGGTTTTATTACTGGTTGGATCGTAACTTATAGCTTTATTCTCATCAATATATCCAAAACCGTTATCCCAATTATAAAATGCAAATCCCTTAACAGAAGGGTTTAAAAGATCTTTGCTATATTTAAAGGAAGTATCAGGAATACTTAATTGGTTTAAAACAGTTGATGCAATATCTATTTGACCCCCATACTTTTTAATAATCTTACCTCTAAACTTATTTTTTAAAGCGCCGCCAAAAATTAATAAAGGGATATGATATTTATTGGGTTGGTAAGCCTCATTAGTTTCTTTAGGTAAACGATGACCGTGATCTGCTGTAATTATGAAGATTGTGTTAGCATACCAATCTTGTTTTTTTGCATTCTGAATATATTGATAAAGTGCTTCATCCACAAAATAACTAGTACTTCTAAACTTATTAGAAAGGCTATTGCCTCCAAATTTACCATTTGCAGGAAGTTGAAAAGGTTCGTGATTGGTAAGAGTTAAAAGCGTTGAGAAAAATGGTTTATTAGATGTATTTAAAAAGGAAAGTTGTTTTTTAAAAGTGATATTATCATAAGCTCCCCAATTAGATTGCATTTCTGCATCCTTAAAGTTTTTCTTTTCATACAAAGTTTGGTATTGGTGGCTTAATATGTAAGATTTAAAATTAGAAAAATCGGTATCACCACCATAAAAAAAAGAGGTTTGGTAACCATTAGATTGTAAAACTTTAGCCATTGAGGGTAGATTAATTTGCTTATCGTTTTCTTTTATAATAGATTTTATGCCTTGTGCCGGGAAACCGCTAATAACAGCAACAATTCCTTTATCAGTTCTATCCGATGCAGAATAAATATGATTAAATAGCAATCCTTCTTTAATTAACTCACTAAATTTTGGCGTTACACCTTTCTCACCACCAAGTTCTTTAACTATATCGGCAGTAAAACTTTCCATAATAATCAGTATTATATTTGGCTTTTTGACGGAGAAAATATTGGCTTGTAAGGTATCTGGCTCTACCATTAAGCTATCAATTTTAATTTCTAATTCATTTTTAGAAAAATAGATATATGGGTTTTTATCATTACTTAAATTAGAAACTATACTCGACATCAAAAACCAATGTGTATTAATAGCAGCAAAATTTAGAATTTGATAATTGCTGTAGTATACTTTGCTGGTATTCATAGGCGCAACATCTGTTCCGCCTCTAATCGCCAAAAATGTAAGCGTTAATGTGAATAGATAAATAGGAATTTTAAATAACACGCTGATTGGTTTTTTAGCGATATAATCAGTTTTAAAAACCAGATTAGAGAATAATAAAATCCCAATAAATATTAAAAAAATTAAGCCTGCAATATTAAAAAAAATAGGAGAGGAAGCACTTGATGCAAAAGCTTCTGAAGGAGAATAAATGAGAAATTCTAAAGCCCTGTAATTAAGTTTTGTACCCCATTCTCGGTAAATATTAATATTCGCAATACAATCTAATGAGGTAATTACAATAAAAATGTAGGTATATATTTTTATCGGTTTAAATGATAATCTTAAATCAAAAAGAAAGATTATGCCATAAAATAAAAAGGGAATGGCGCATAAATAACCTGCCATAGAGGCATCCATTTGTAAACCATAAACGTAAGAAAGCAAAATTTCTGAAAAATTAATATCAGAAAGCTTATGGCTAAAAGTGATTTCAAAGAAAGTTCTGTTCAAAATAAAGAACAAACACCAGCCTATAAAATATTTTATAAAAAAAGAAAGGCTTTTAAACATAGCGCAATTTAGATTTTTGCACTTATGCATAAAAGCCTTAACAATAATTTTACTTTAATTAACCGCCCATTTGGCTCATTACATCTTCAAATGTCATGGTTTCATAACCAGTTGGAATATCCATTTTAATGTCCGTAACCGGTTCTTCAGTAATACTTTTTAGCGTCATTTTAGATTTCATACCTCTTGCATTAGATGAGAATTCTACAGGTACGCCTTTTACATTTTTTATACTAGAAGTTAAAGAATTAGCTGGAATGGTAATATCTGTAGTTGCCCAAACATCTACGCTTTCGCCAGAAATTTTATCTTTTAAAATGTATTTGGTACAGTTATAACCAGCAATTTTTTTAGTTTCTGTGGTTGTTGTAACCTCTACATCCTTTTCACCAGTTTGCATTTCTTGCATTTTATCAGTTTGCTCTTTGGTCATTTTTACAGCAATCTTTTTATTTTGCATGGGTACATCTGTTAAGCTTAAGCTTTCTTTAGTGGCGCTATTATAAATAACTTCTGTGGCATACATACCCATATCCATTTTAAACTTACTATTATCCCCCTTAAACTGAACCTTAAATTCTTTAGGAAGCATTGCAGCCATAGATTGCTGACTAACAGGCAAATCATATTCTACGGCATAAACAGCTGTACCTTCTTTTATTACTTTTTGGGCTTGTGCCGCAAATGAAGCCCCAAAACAAATAAATGCTATTAGACCTATTTTAGTGTTTTTTAACATATTCTTGATTTTTATTTTGATAATTAGATGTGATTTTACAAATAAAGTTACAGTAAAATTTGAATTACCAAACAATTTTATTTTTATCTAAAAATGCCTGAATACCTCTTTTACAATCAACGGTAGATCTAGCATGAGCGTTCATTTCTGATGCAAAATCTAAAGCTTCTTCTATCGGTTTATCTTGTATTTTATTTAATAATTGCTTTGTTAACGCTATAGATTGCGATGATGTTGTATTGCATAATTTTTCTGCATATTTTATTACCTCTTCTTCAATTTTTTCGGCATCCACAATGAAATTAATTAGGTTGATATGCCTTGCTCTTTCTGCATCTATTAAATCGCCACTAAAAACTAATTCTTTTGTTAAACCTTCTCCAATTTTTCTTAACAAGAAAACCGCAACTATGGCTGGAATAAAACCTATTTTAACTTCAGTGTAACCAAATTTGGCCTCTGGTACGCTAAAAACAAAATCGCAAACAGATGCTAATCCGCAACCACCAGCAATTGCATGTCCTTGAACTTGTGCAATTACAATTTTTGGCTGTTCGTAAATTAATTGAAATAGATTCTTTAATTGGTTAGAATCTTTAAGGTTTTCATCAAAAGTATTGGATTGAAGCTTTTTGAGATAATCTAAATCTGCACCAGCACTAAAAACTTCTCCTACTGATTTTAGTACAATTACTTTTACATTTTCATCTTTTTCTGCTTCTTTAAAAGATTGGGTAAGCTGCAAAACCAGTTCGGCATTAAGAGCATTTCTTTTATCCGGACGATTAATTTCTATAAATGCTACCCGGTTTTTTATTTGATAATTAACAAACATGTATGGTTATAATTTAATTTCTATAGCGAAATTTCTTTTTAAAATATTTGGCTTCAGATTTAATTTTAAAGCTTGGTTTTTAAAATCCTCGATAATAAAATCTCGGTTTCTTCCATCTATAAACAGTTTTTCAAAGGTATTTGTATTTTTTATCGATTTTAAATCTTGTTTTTTATTACTGCTTAATAAAAGCCAATCTTGATTAGAATTAACAAAATTTAAATCTCTATGATTAATAATTTTTAATTTCTTGCCCTCAAAGCTAAACAATTTCTCATTTTCATTAAGATGAGGATTAATCCATTGGATATAATCAACTTGGCAACTATCTAAATACGGTTTAACCGAAAACAGAAAAGTAAACTCATTTGGATTTAAATCTGAAATTAAAACAGCGTTATTTCCTTTAATGAGTGCAATTGCGGTGTTCTTTCTTAAACTAAAAAATAATGCCTGTTTTTGTCTGATATGTTGAAATGCTTTAAAACTAGTGGATAATATTAAACACAATAAAAATAGACAAGCGTATTTTCTAAGGTTTTTATTTTGAATTGATTCTGAAGCAAAAAGAATGAACAAATAAAATAATAGAATTTCTAAACTGCCCCACCAAATTTGAGTAATGTTTGCATGAGGAATATGTTCAATTAATTTTAAACCATGATTAGTGAATTTTATACTAAACTCTAACCCCCAGGCTAATAAAAATGCAATAGGAGGGATGTAATAAAGCAGTAGAAAGAACAAACCAAAATACATAATTAGTATGGATGGTAAAAAGATAAATAGGTTACTTAATATAAAATAGATTGGGAATTGATGAAAATAATAAAGACTTAAAGGGGCAGTAGCTATCTGAGCAGCAATAGAAACTGCGGTTAATTTCCAAACCCAATCTAAAATTTTATTACTTGTGTTATAAAAACTACAAACTAAAGGCTGTAAATAAATAATACCCGCAACGGCAATAAAGGAGAGTTGAAAACCTACATTTATTACTGCAAACGGATCAAAAATTAAAATAACAAAAGCAGTAACTGCAATAATGTTAAATGTATTTGTTTTTAATGATCGGGCTTTTCCCAACATAATAAATGTGGTCATTATCGCAGCTCTTTCTATGGAAGGTGCTAAGCCTGTAATTAAAGCATAAAACCACACCAAACTGATCATTATTATGGCTTGTAAAATCCTTCCTTTTTTAGATTTACTTAGAAACATTAACATAAATGATAATAAATAAACTACAATTCCTACATGCATTCCGGAAACTGAAAGCACATGCATAGTACCGGTTTTTGTATAAGTTTGTAAAATATCCTTACTTAAATCGGCTCGATATCCAAGTATCAAAGTAGATGCTACGGCCTTAACAGAACTGTCTTTTAAATAAGTATTAAATTTTTCAATTTGGCGCTCCCTAAATTTTAATGCAAATTCTTTTATAGGATTTGCCACATGCTCATCTAGTTTCTTTGTCTCTTTTTGATTTATAAAACTTTGATAATAAATTTGTTGTGAACTTAAAAATCCTTTATAATCAAATTCTGACGGGTTATACGCTGGTTCTGTTTCCTTGAATTTAGATTTTATTAATAACAAATCTCCGTAATGTAGATTTAGGCTTTTGGTTGTGTCAAACCTCATAGCCAACAATAATTTGCCTTGCGTTGCAACTAGATAATTTTCTTGAAGATTATTTGTAACCTCAACATTAAAACGAGCGATATCTCCTTTAACTTTTGGTTCCTCTAGTAGATAAACTATTAATTGTTTGGAAGGTATTTTAGAAAAATGGTTGTCTTTAAATATTTCTTTATGTTGATTACAGATAATAATACCCGAAAGTATCATTATTAAATAGATGCAAATACCAAAATAGTAAGATTGAAGATAAATTATCCGTTTCTTTAGCCATAAATTTAATCCAACAAATACTATACAAAGGATTGCCCACCCAGTAAAAAAAAGATAATTTGGAGAAATTTTAAATGTAATAGCGGCCACTATTCCTATTATAAAGCAAATGATTAAGCGAATAAATGGAACTTCGGTTTTATAATAGGCAATCATATTAAAACTGAAATCTTAATTGCAATTTTGCTTCCGATCTCAAATTTCCATCTATTTCATCTAAACCAGATCCTACAGTTTGTTGATTGTTGTACTGGGTTAAACTATATCTAAACCAAATATCAATTCCTCTTTTTAAATTGTAACGAGCATTTAAATAATATCTTATTCCACGATTTTGGAAACCTGGTATTGAAAATCCGTATAAAACATCATTTTCATAAGCATAAATTCTGGTATCAAAACCATCGGTATCAAATAAGGCTAGTCTTGTATTGCCTGACCATTTAGAACTTAAAGGACTATAAATTATATCTTGATAAGCTAAAAACCCATATCGATTTGCTTTATTTTCTTCATGATATTGAACCATTTCTATCCTGTTTCTTAATGAGAAACTTTTATTAATCTGATATGATAAATCGGCTCGATAATTAGATTTTTTAACAAAAGAAAGGGTATTAACAAAAGTTGGGGTATCATCGTTTTGCTGTTTATTTTGAAATTGATACCTTAAAGTTAACCTAGTGGTTTTATTGGGTGTATAACTAAATTGGCTAAAAATATCATAACCTGTAGAAGGTGCATCAACCCTAAATTTTAGGTAAGGGAATTTAAAAAGATCACTATAAAAATCAAGTTCAAATTTACGATCTGGTTTTATCTGCAAACCTGCAAAAAAGCCTTTTTCATTAACAGCTGTACTCCCTTCTCCAATGCCTTGATTATAGAAAGAATAGTAATCTTTTTGATAATTTCTATGAAATAAAACCGCAGAAACAATAGGAGATAAGCTAGTTAATAAACCGTTAATATAAGCCACTCCAGAATTTAAACTGTGAGCAAACTCACCAAAAAAGTAAGTGTTATTAAGCGTATAACTATAGTTTAAACCCACATTATTAAGGGAGTTTCCAGTAAAATCAAATTGATTATATAATGATTTACCTGGTGCAAAATCTTGACTGTAATTACTATGATAGCCAGTTAAACCAATAGAAAGTTTACGATAATTGTATTGTAAGTTTCCTCCAAAAACCATTTGAGAAATTCGTCTTCTGTTTTTAAGTTCGTTTAATGTACGATGAAGGCCACTTTGTTGTAAAGAAGAGATTTCTTCTAAATTGGTAAGTGGGTTTAAAGCTAAACCGGCATCAATCTTATTATATGAAAAAAACGGCGTAAAATCTAGTTTGCCTAAATTAATTTGGGTAGCAATGCCCCTAAAAAATGAAAATTCGTTAATTGAAGTATATGGTTTAAGACCTAAGTTTGGTTTAACTACAGAAAATATATCAGCACCTTTACCAAAACTCAAACCGCTCCATAAAGCCAATCCTTGTCCATATTGTAAAGAATAGTCGCCAATAACTAATTTCTTTATTTTTCTTAAATCTTTGATGTACAAGCTAGCAGAAGAAAAATCTGGACCGGTTTGTCCGTTATTATTGTTCCAATATTTTTCTCCTGCATCCTTCTCAAGATTTAAAGAAAACTGAATATTATTACTGTACGAAAACCTATATCTTGTAAAAACTCTTTCTGGTGTGCCTAAATATCTGTTAGACGAAGTATTTGAAGCAGATGAAAATCCTTTTTGTTGCTCTAAATACCTGCTGTATCTAATTAACAAATCATTTTTACCATCTTTAAAAAGTTTGTTAAAAGAGAAATTTTCAAATCCTGTTGGTGTATTAATATCTGCAAAATAAAGTAAGTTTTTTATGGTTTCTAAATCATAACCGCTAATGCTTTGAAACTCTAAAGTATTAACTAAGCTTCCATTTAATGAAATATGCTCAAATAAAGCATCAATTTGTAGTGGATTCAAAAAAACGAGCTCCTGCAATTGCTCCTTAGATGTTTTATTAAGATTGATTTTGTTGCGTTTATAAAAATTTAGTCTATCAATTAATTCAGAATAATCATAATCTTCAGTTTGATTTGCGGCAACAGATTCTATAATGTATTCAATAACTGGGTCTTCGGTTTGTTGACTAAAACTTATTTTGCTGCACAGCAATAAAGAAAATATGATAACAAGCTTTGTTTTAAAACTCATATCCTAAAGCTACTTGAGGTGAATAACCTAAAACAGGATGAGAAGCCACAGCAAAATCTATATTAACTTTTTGATAATTAACTCCAAAACCGGCAAATTGCTTAAATGGATTAACAGAAATTCCACCTCGTAAAGCCACAAATTTTATTAATTTGTATTCTACACCTGCCTTAAAATCTGCCTGTGCATCTAATATTTTTTCAAACTCTGTAGTAATTAATAATTGTTCAGAAAAAATATAATTTGCTCCAAACTGAATATGCGCAGGAATAATTTGATCAGTATTTTCACCATATTTAGTCTGGTTAGGATTTGAGATGTGACTACCTAGCCATAATTTTGGAAAGGCCATATATTGCAAGCCAACATCAACAGAAAATGCCTTTGCATTACCATAGTTGCTTATTTTTAATTGATGATAGTTTATACCTATAGCTAAAAACAACTTTGGTCCAAACGATTTTGCTAAAGTAAGGCCTGTTTTTATTTCACGATAATCACTTACCCCATAAGAATTAAAAGCCGCACCAACTGCATAATCTTTAATTGGTATAGAAAAAACTGCCGCTTGTGTACTTAATTCTTTAACACTAAATCTATTTTCATAACCTGCAGCTACAATTGGTTTCTTTAAGCCGGCAATACCGGCTTGATTATTTTTAACAGACCAAACATCTTGCAAAGCAACACTTGCGTTACCTAAAGCGGTAATCCTAGCACCATTATTATCTTGAGCTTTTAAAAATGAGGCAAATAATATAATGCTTATTAGTAAGTATAATTTCCTCATGTACAAATATTTGCAATGAAAATACAAATAAGTAATATAAATTTAATTAAATATTGATTTTTTTATTGATTTTTTTGTAAATTAAAATGTGGATAAGCATCAATTAATTTATGAATTATTACTAATTGGAGATTCTGGGAACGTAAAAAGAAAACAACCAGACGAATTGCTAGAATTAATGAAAGCACATTTACCACAAAGTAAAGAAAGTGCAGTTATTTTTTTAGGTGATAACGTTTATCCTAAAGGATTGCCAGCAGAAAATGACTTACTAAGACAAGATGCAGAAACTGTAATCATTAATCATCGTGAAGCTTTAGCAAATTACGAGGGGAAAGTGATTTTTATTTCTGGCAATCATGATTGGAATAAGGGAAAAGAAGATGGGATTGAATACGTTTTGCGACAAGAACATTACATTAATAAGATATTTGATAACAGCGAAACTTTTATTCCTGCAAATGGTTGCCCAGGGCCAAAAGAAGTGATTATTAATGATAAATTAGTAATAGTTGCAATTAACACGCAATGGTGGGTACAAAAAGGATTTAGACCAATTGGTAAACATGAAGGCTGTAATATAGAAAACGAGGAAGATTTTTTCAACAATTTAACTGAAATCTTAGAACGCAACAAAGAGAAAAGGATTTTAGTTATCGGACATTATCCAATTTATAGTAACTCTTTACACGGCGGAAAATATTCTCTAAAGCATCACTTATTTCCGTTTACATTATATAAGAAAAAAGCGTATTTACCCTTGCCATTGGTTGGTTCTTTATTGCCATTATATAGAAAATATTTTGGTGCAAGAGAAGATTTATCTCACCCAAGGTTTAAGGTTTTAAGAAAAAAATTAAAAATAATTTTTAAAAAACATCCCGGTTTAATTTATGCAGCAGGCCATGAGCATAATTTACAGTTTATAGAAAAATATCAAAATAATTTTATTGTAAGTGGCGCAGCTTCAAAAGCTACTTACGTAGTTGATAGTAAGCATTCTAGATTTGGAATCTCTGCTAAGGGATTTTTTAAACTTAAATTTTATGATGATTTAAAAGTAAAGGCAGAGGTTTTAATTGTTGATGAAAACAACGTTGCAGGGGAATTAATTTATGAGGGTTGGATGTTCTAAATTTTTATCTATTATAACCTTTAAAGTATGAGGTAAAATTTCAAGATTAATAGTCTTGGTTTTGCCTACTATTTCTCCATCTATTTGTAAAGTGGTTTTTCTTGAACATTTTATATCTGCCTTTTTACATTTTATTACCTCAAAATATTCAGAATATCTTAGCTTATTGGTAAACATTTGATAAGAAATTTGGAAAATATGCCATTTTGGGAATGGTTTAACAATACAAATTTCAAAGAAACCATCGTTTAATTTACCCTTTGGATTAATTACTGCCCCAGTACCATATTTTGTTGCATTTGCAAAAGTTAAAGAAACAGCTTTATATTTCTTTTTATTTCCATCAAATTCTATATTAAAATGATAATTTTTTAGAACAAAAGCTTCAAAAAAAAGGTGCTTTGCATAAGTTAGTAATCCTCTTTTACTATCCATCTGAAAGCGCTTAACAATTCTGGCATTAATGCCAACATCAGCTAAATGGATACTTATTTGATCATTTACATTTAATAAATCTATATTTTCTGTTTTACCATTAATTAATAAATCTAAACAGGATTGTAAATCTTCTGGAATCTGTAATTCCTTGGCCATTCCGTTTGCAGATCCAAACGGTACTATTAAAAGTTTTATAGCTGTTTTATAAATTAATGAAGCGACTAGATTAATAGTACCATCGCCACCTAAAGCTGCAATAATATCAGGTTGGTATCTTTCAATTTCTTGAGAGATTTTAAGCTTCGGATTATTATCATCCATTAAACATTGATCAAAATGATAGTTGTTTAATTTAGCATGTTTGTTTATAATATCCTTTATATCAATTTTTTTTTCACTGCCTGCGTTATGATTTATTACAAATAATACTTTTAAATTTTTCTCCTCCATCAATATTAAAAATATGATTATAGCTGCTCTCTAAGTTCTAACATAAAAGATTTTAATTTCTCTAAAGAATCAATCACTTTTTGTTGTTCTACTGCTTCATTTTTATTCTTTTTTAAGAAATCTTTTGCACCCTGTATTGTATAGCCTTTATCTTTAATCAGATTAAAAATGATTTTAAGATTTTCAATATCCTCAGGCCTAAATAATCTATTACCTTTCGCATTTTTTTTAGGTTGCAAAATATCAAACTCTTTTTCATAAAAACGTATCAGAGAGGTGTTTTCTCCAAACATTTCTGCAACTTCCCCAATAGGATAATATAATTTGTTAATTTCTTTTTCTTTATATGCCATTAAAATAAGACTTAAAATTTAATCTAATGATTGGTTTTCTTGTGATGCTACTTCTAACATGGTCATGTATTCTGCTGGAGATAAATCATTAAAGAAAAAATTAATTGGATTAATAGGTTTACCGTTTTTATAAACTTCATAATGGCAATGTGGTCCGGTAGAAGCACCAGAATTCCCTACATAACCAATAATATCTCCTCGTTTTATTCTTTGTCCAGTTCTTACTTTAAATTTACTCATGTGGGCATATTTGGTTACATAGCCATATCCATGGTTAATCATTACTCTATTTCCATAACCTCTTTCTTGGCCTGTAGCTACTATAATTCCATCTCCAGTCGCATAAATTGGTGTTCCAATTGGAGATGCGAAATCCATTCCGTCATGCATTTTCCTAATTTTATAAATAGGGTGCATACGGTATCCAAAACCAGATATAGAACTTAATTTTCTGCTATCAATAGGTTCAATAGCAGGAATTGAAGCCATCATTTTACTTTTAGAATTTACAGCTTTTGCCAATTCATCATAAGATTTAGATTGAACATATAATTGTTTAGAAATGATATCTAATTTTTTGGTGGTTTCTATCATTAACTCAGAATAATCATAATTTTCTAAATTTTTATATCTGTTTATTCCTCCAAAACCAGCATTTCTAACTTCTAATGGTATAGGTTCTGCCTCAAAAATTACTCTATAAATATTATCATCGCGTTGCTGCAAATCTTTCATCACACCATTTACTTGTCTCATTCTGTTATTCAGAATATCGTATTGGAAACTCAATTCACTTATCTCTCTTTTTAATTGCTTTTCTTTTGGCGAGTCTAAAAAAGTATATGCAAAAGCGATGATTACGAAAGAGAAAACTAAGGCGGTAGAAATAAAACCCAACGCTTTTAAAAATCTATTTCCTAAATTAATTTTAACTTTTTCATACTTAAGCGTTTGTGAGTTAAAATAATATTTAGTTTTTGCCATTATTTAAAAGAATTTTTAGCTACTGATAAAGCTACAAATGTAAAATAAATAAACAAACGTAAACGTTAGCAAAATTGGTATAAAAAAAGGTCATCAGATTTTTTCTGACGACCTTTAAATATTTTAACTTAAAAAGATATTATTAGCTCTTCCTGTTTTTTTATCTTTACCTCTACCAATTAAATATCCAGCACCAGCGCCAGCAACACCACCAATAATTGCACCTTGTCCGTGTTTTTTATCTATTAAAGCACCACCAATTGCACCAGCCGCACCACCTATTACTGCACCTTTAGCAGCAGAGCTCCAACCTTTCTTTTGTGTGGTTGTTGTGGTAGTTGTAGTTTGTCCTGGGCTATTATTGTAATGATTTACTACAACAGTTTTTGTTTCAGATTCTTTTCTAATCTCTTCTTTAGCTTTAACTTTTTCAGCCTCAGCTCTTTTAAAGCTATCCAAACTTAAACTATCTTTCATCATTTTAATGGAATCAGCTTTATCATCAGAACTAGCTTTATATTTATTATTACAAGCCGCAAGTGAAGCAGCAATTAAAACTATACTCATTAACTTTTTCATAACATTTGTTTTTTGATTTAACTAACACTATGAAATTATGATGCCAAAGCAGCTGAATAGATACAGCATCTTATTTAAAAGTTTTATAATTAAAATTGTACGTAATACTATACGTTTTTTAATTCAATTTTGATTTTTTCATGATATATTTTTAATGGGCTTCCAAAAATAAAGAATAATTTCTTCTTTAAACTTCCAGCGCCTTTTACGTCTTTAACCATGTCGTTATATTCATGAAAGTTTAAAAATATAGGATTAAACCGATCACCAATTTTATTAGTTAAACCATAATTAGGTGTTTCTTCTTCTTTTTGATAAGTACCGAACATTCTATCCCAAAAAATAAATGTAGCTGCATAATTCTTATCCAAATATTTTTCTTGAGTGCCATGATGTACTCTATGATTAGAAGGAGTTGCTAATAGATATTCAAAAACGGCAGGCATTTTTTTAATATATTCAGTATGTACCCAAAATTGAAATAACACACTGGCTTGGCTTACCACAAAAATTATTACTGGGTGAAACCCTAAAAAGAAGACAGGTAAAAAAAATATCGTTTTAATATTTTGTACCCAGCTCAATCTAAATGAAATAGAAAGATTATAATTTTCTGCCGAGTGATGTACAATATGAGTTGCCCAAAAAAAACGGTTTTCATGAGAAATGCGATGAGACCAATAGCTACATAAATCAAATATTAAATAACAGGGTAAAATCATCCACCAATTTAAATCCATTCGCCATGGCACAAGGTTATAAATCCAAATAGCCATATATAAAAGTCCTACTTTAACTAATAATCCTAATCCAACATTTCCCAATCCAACCACAATAGAACCCATAGTTTCTTTAAGAGGATAATTTTTTTTATCTTTTTTGATAGATAGAAAAACTTCAATAAATGTTAATAAAGCCATAACTGGTATAGCGTAAATGATAAGATTAGGAGCAGATTTTTCTAAATGTATAACTTCGTCGTATGGAATTTTTTCTGCTCCAAAAAAGGATAATAACTTTAACATGGTAGTAAAATAGTAATAAAATATTTATTTTGTAAAATCATCATCAGAAAATACCTAAAAAGAGTTAGTTTTTACCTTTACTTGTTTACTTAAAATATTTATAACATTAAACACTTTGCTTAAATTTAAAGTAAACAGAAATACAGTATTAATTTTTGCTTTTGCTTGAAGTTAGTAAGTAATTTTTCTTTTAGAATTATCTAAAAAAGGAATACTAATAAGCGTTTATAAAGACTTAAATTTTGTTTTAAAAAGGTAAACCAATACCAAATTGTATTTGAGAAAGAGAATATCTATCAGGTCCGTTTGTTAAAGCGTAATTGTTTTTGAAAGCCTGTTTAGCACTTCTATTGAACCAGTATTTATAAACATATTGATCAGACCCGCTAAACTGAGGATCCTTAAATTTAAAGCCAGCATCTAATCTAAACACGAAAAAAGAAACATCAAACCTTAAACCAAAACCAGTTCCTATAGCGGTTTGATTAAATAGTTTATTTAATTTAATTTGTCCTCCGGCTAATCCATTATTTCGGAGTTGAAAGATATTTCCAAAATCTATAAATGTTGCTCCTTTAATTTTTGCACCTATAAAATTATCTAATAACTTAAACCTATATTCTAAGTTTCCCTCAAATTTTATATCTCCTAATTGATCTAAATTTCGTAAGTTTCTTCTCACAGAATCACTAGATAAACTTGAACGATTATAATTTCCTGGTCCTAATGTTCTGGCTTGCCAAGCTCTTACTCCGGTAGATCCGCCAGCAAAAAATTGCTTCTCAAAAGGTAATGAAAGAACATTTCCATAAGAGTAACCCACACCAGGATTTAATCTCAAAATCAACTGTTTTTCTCCTCCTAAAAATTTATAAAACCTTACATCGGTTTCTAATTTTAAAAATTGATAATAAGGGACACCGAAAAGAGTTTTTTGTCCATCACTGTTGGTTTTATTACTTAATTTACCAAATAAAGCAGCTGTGGTTCCTCCAAGTTCTGCATTGCCAGAGAAAAAAGTAAAATTGCTATAAGAAGTTAGTTTAGAAAGATTTAAATTATAGCTGTATAAACTGCTAGAAATTAGTTGAGAACGTAAAGTAAATAAGAAAAAAGCATTCCCATTATCTATTAAATTTTGAACCAATGCAGGATTTATTTTTGCTAAAGAATATTGAATACTTATTGGAGTAAAAGAATGTAATTTGGTTTTAGTTTCTACCCAATCATAAGTTAAGTTGGCTCCTAAACTCTTTCTGAGATAGTTATCCTGTAATTTATAAATTTGATAACTTGTGCCAATCCTAGTACGTGGAATCCCATTTTTACCTAATTCAGGAAAATTAAATGGAGTAATTAATCGTGGGAAACTTAAGCTAACTCCCACTTGATAATCTCTACTCAATAAACGATCTGATAAATTTCCGGATAATTTTTTATCAAATTGTAAACCGCCCCTTAGCTTAACTTCAAATAACTCTGCACCGCCAAAAATATTTCTATTTTGATAAGTTACACCTAAGTTTATACCTGTTATACTCGAATTAAAAGTATATTCTCCTTCTAATCGATTAGACTTTTTCTTTAACGGAACAATGTCAATTAATCCTGCTAAGGTTCTATCGGTACTATCGCCAACTTTTCTGTAATCTACACTAATACCTCTAAATGCATTCATATCAAAAAAACGTTGAGTGGTTAATTCAGAATTATCAATATTATATAAATCACCTTTTTTAAGAAAAATGTAAGTCTTTAATTTTTTAGGTTTAAAAAATCGGGAATAATCAAAAAAATGATATTGAGAATCTAAAATCACAGAGTCTCTTGCCATTCCTTTTTGAATAATTCCGCTGCTTGGCTGTATCCTAATATAAGTGTCTTTTAACGTATAAGTATAATGTTTAGGTTGATTGGCAGGGTTTACAATAGCAATTTTAACGTCGGCAACACCTTTATTAAAATTGGTATCAACCGTTGGTCTCATATATTGACGGAGGTAATCATAATAGCCATTTTTTTTCATCAACAAATAAATTTGTTCTCTTTCATAAGCCAAACTATCTGTATCATAACGTTTACCAGAATCTATTTTTGTAAAATTTTGTCTATTAGCGAAGTATAAATTTTTTACTGCAGTATCTGGTATTTCAAAAGAAATGTTTCTAAATTTAAACTCGGTACCTAAATTAGCATTATAAATTACAGATGCTTTTTTATTTTGTATGTGTATACTATCTGTCACTTTAGCGTTTAAATAACCTTTTATATTTAAGAATTTTTCAATCTGCAGCCTTGATGCTTCAACCAAAGTACTATCTAAAATATGCGGAGCTTCACCTAATTTCTTTTTGCCTTTTTTATTAAACGTATTATAAAACCATAGGTTAAACCTAGAATTGGGTCTTACTTCTAATGCAACATAATCTTTTGCTTGATCTGCAAATTGATTATTTACACCATTTACTTCTAAGCGTGTAACTAAAGATTGCGTTTTATCTAATCTTTTTGTAGATCTACAGCCTATAGCCATAAAAGTAAAAAGTAGTATTATTGCAAAAGGATAAGATATATATGATTTCAAAGTCTCAAATAAGTTTAGTAAAATCACTTCAACAAAAAAAGTTTCGCAAAGAAACCCAACTTTTTTTAGTTGAAGGAATTAAAGCAGTAATAGAATTCTTTAACTCTAGTTTTGTGTTACATTCTGTTTATACATTATCAGAATTTGTTCCAAAATTGGCTAAATTATCTCATAAACAGAAAGTTTTTGAAGTTAGTATAAACGAATTGCAAAAAATCAGCTTTCTGCAAAATCCCCAAGGTGTTTTAGCTGTTTTTGAAATTCCGAAAAACATTAATTTTGATCCTGAAAAGATTAATGATTTGGTGATAGTTTTAGATGGAATACAAGATCCAGGAAATTTGGGTACCATAATTCGCACTGCAGATTGGTTTGGCTTTAAAAATATAATTTGTTCTTTAGATACTGTAGATATTTATAATCCTAAAGTGGTGCAAGCTAGTATGGGTTCTTTAGCAAGAATTTCTGTAAATTATATTGATTTATGTAATTTATTTTCTAAAAATGCGCTTCCGGTGTATGGTACTTTATTAGATGGAGAAAATATTTTTAAGTGTGATTTTGAGCAAAGAGGATATTTAATATTTGGTAA
Organism: Sphingobacteriales bacterium; assembly: GCA_038237895.1. GTDB lineage: Bacteria > Bacteroidota > Bacteroidia > Sphingobacteriales > Sphingobacteriaceae > Pseudopedobacter. The sequence goes on from JBBRYE010000014.1 coordinate 18,850, forward strand.
TGAAGGAAACGGTATTTCTAATAAACTTAAGCCATTTATTAGCAGAGCGATAACGATTCCTGGTGGTGAAGTTACAGAATCTTTAAATGTGAGCATATCTGTGGCAATTTGTTGTGCCGAAATACGCAGAAATATGTTTAAATAAGTTGCCTTCTATTAAAATTTTACTATTTTTGCAATCCTTAAAAGGAAAATGGTCGAGTGGCCGAGTGGCTAGGCAGAGGTCTGCAAAACCTTCTACAGCGGTTCGAATCCGCTCTCGACCTCGTTTAAAAATTTAATAAAAATAAAAGTCATGGCAGTAACTCGTTTAAAAAGAAAAGACAGAAGAAATAAAACAGTTTCTCGTTTGGAAGTACAATTTCTAAAGAATGCTACAAATGTTGAAAATGGTAGCCGTTCTGTAGAACCTAAAAATAACCAAGTAAGAAAAAATAATGAAGTTATAGCTTCATTAGGTTTATAATTTTTTTAGATCTCATTGATCCTGTTTATCGGCCGATAAACAGGATTTTTTATTTTATAGGTTTTCTGATAAAATTAAGCCTTCTTTTAAAGAATAAGTACAGGTTGTTACTTTTTCTATACCTCCATTGATGATAATATAATTTGTTAAGATGGCAGCCATTAAAATCATATCTATCCGTAAAGAAATCAGCCCTTCCATTTCTACTCGTTGTTGATGAGTACTTTCGATAATTTGAGATATTAAATATCTAAACTCATCAAATTCAAAATGGTAATCACGTTGAGTTGAAGCATCAAAAATCTCTTTTCTTCTAATGGCAACCATATTTGCAAAAGAGTCAAAAGAACCAGCAGTACCAATTAATTCTTTTGGTTGATAAGTTTCAATAGCCTTAAATAAATCAGGAGTTTTATTTTTAAAATGATTATAGAGATTGGTTAAAGCTTCTTTAGAAATGGGATCGTGGTTTTGATAAAAATCTGCCAATAATCTGGCTGCACCTAGCTGATAACTATTTTTAAAGAAAATTTCTTGATGGTTACAGATAATAAATTCTACACTTCCACCGCCAATATCCATAATTAAAGCAGTTTCACTATTTAAAACACTGGCTCCTTTTGCGCCATCATAAATATATTTCGCCTCTTTTAAACCATCAATCAAAGTAATTTTTATATTGGCTTTTTGATAAGCCTCATTAATAAACTGCTGGCCATTATTTGCATCCCTCACAGCAGCTGTTGCTGTTGCTAAAACGTTTTCTAAATTAAATTCATTTAACTCTTTCCTAAATAAAATTAAAGCATCAATTCCTCTTTGGTAAGCAGCTTCTGCAATGTATCCTTTGTTTACACCTCCTTCGCCCAACTTTACAGGAATGGTATTTTTATGGATGACTTTTATATTGTTTAAATCATCAACTTCGGCAATTAATAAATGGAAAGTGTTAGTTCCGATGTCTATAACGGCTTTTGTTTTTGAAGGCATAATAAAAAATCTAGTAAATTTTAGATGGTTGCTTTTTCTAATCTTCTAGTATATTTTCGATGTCCATTTCTTGATGTAAGATTCTTATAATTTCTATTTTACTATCAATTGTAGAATATCTATAAAAAATGATATGAGATTTCACTTTAGAAAATCTGTAGTTTTCTCTAACATATCCATAGTCTTTTCCTGAATTTGGATTTTTACCTAAATATTCAATTTCTTCAAAAATCAATCTAATGTACCTATCAGCTTGTTCAATCGACCATTCTTTTAAAGTGTAAATCCAGATGTTCTCAATATCATTTGAAGCTTTTCGACTTAATTTATAGGTCATTGCTTAAATGATTTTTATGAAGATTTTTTATGAATTGATTTTTATCAAAATCTTCTATAAAACCAGATTTTTCTCCGATTTCTAATTCTTTAATCAATACTGACTTTTTTGTTTCTTGAGATTCAAAAACTCTCAAAGCAGTTCTTACAACTTCGCTCGCAGAATTAAAACGTCCTGTCTCTACTTGTTTCGTGATAAATTTATCAAAATAATCACCTAAAAGTATGGATGTATTCTTAGCCATTTGTTTAAATTTTAATAAAGATACCAAGAATTGGTATCTTTATTAAAAGGTTTTTTAAAATTATTCCTACTCTTTATAACTAAACCATTTTGCCAACTCCTTATAAGTTACCTTTTTGCCATACATCAAAATTCCAACTCTATAAATTCTTGAAGCTACCCAGGTAGTAAAGATAAATCCGATAATTAATAATGCCATAGATAATGCAATTTGCCACCCCGGTACACCAAAAGGTATGCGAATCATCATCGCGATAGGGGAGGTGAAAGGAATAATTGATAACCAAAAAGATAGGGTGCTATCAGGATTATTTACAATAACATTCATTCCTAAAATAAAAGTAAAAATCAGTGGAAGCGTTATGGGCAGCATAAATTGCTGAGTTTCCGTTTCATTATCAACAGCAGAACCAACTGCCGCAAATAAAGCACTATATAAGAGGTATCCTCCTAAAAAGTAAAAGAAAAAAGTAGATATGATGTAAGGAAAGTTTATGGTATCTGCTGCTTGTAAAAAATCTTGAACTTTATTATTTGATGATGCCGCTTTGGTTATCTCTTGCCCTTTAGTACTATTTTTTACTTGCTCTACCTTAGCTTTTACGCTCTCATCTTTAGAGAAATAACCTGCCGCTAAGGTAGATAAACTGGTACTTAAGATAATCCACAATAAAAATTGGGTTAATCCAACTGCGCCAATTCCTAAAATTTTACCCAGCATGAGTTGGAAAGGCTTAACAGAAGAAACAATAACTTCAATAATTCTATTTGTTTTTTCTTCTATAACGCCACGCATTACCTGGGCGCCATAAATAAATAGGGAGAGATAGATTAAAAATGCACTTACAAAACCTACAATAAAGGTTGCACCAATACTTGCATCTTTTTCTCCTTCATCTGTTAATTGTTTAGCGTTTATAGATACTTTAGCTTTAGAACTGTTTAAAACGGCTGTATCAATCCCTGCTGCAATTAGTTTTTTATTACGCAAAATGGTTTCCATCTGTGATTCTATATCATCTACAATGGCAAAACCAGGTTTTTTTTCAGATATTATTTCTGTTTTTCCAGATTTTGCATAGTCTGAGGGAATATATAGTAAATAAACATTTTCATCTTTTCTTATATCCTTTTTTGCTTTTGCATAATCGCCATCTAAATACGTAAAATTTAGCGTTGAAGAATTGCTGAGCTGATTTTGAAAAATGCCAGACTGGTCTAATACTTTAAATTCTTTTTTACTATCATCTCCTTTTTTTGATAAATAGCCTACTAAAAATATCATGGCTAAAAATAAAGAAGGCACTAAAAAAGTCATGATTAAAAAAGACTTCTTTTTAACACGGCTTAAATATTCTCTTTGTATAATGAGGAAAACTTTATTCATGATTTTATTTAGTTTAACTGTTTAACTTTTTCAATAAATATATCGTTAATGGTGGGTATCACTTCTTCTAAATAATTAATTCCTGTTAATGGAATTAATTCAGAAAGTACATCATTAGTGCTAAAACCATCTTTTAATTTAATTTTTATCTTTTCTCCCTCATCAGATTTTTCTGAATTTATTAACTCAAAAGTTTTAACATTAGTAATGTCAAAAACTCTTGTAGTTTCTAAATAAAAAGTATTATCGCGGTAAGCATTTTTGATTGATTTTACGCTGCCATCCAATATTTTATGAGATTTATTAAGTAAAGCAATATGATTACATAATAATTCTACAGATTCCATTCTATGTGTAGAAAATATAATAGTAGAACCTTTTTTATTAAGCTCTAGAATCTCATCTTTAATAATTTCAGCATTTACAGGATCAAATCCAGAAAAAGGTTCATCTAAAATTATCAGCTCTGGTTCATGCAAAACGGTAGCTACAAACTGTACTTTTTGTTGCATACCTTTAGAAAGATCTTCTACTTTTTTCTTCCACCAATCTTGCATTCCCATTTTTTCGAACCAAAATTTTATTCTTTTTGCAGCTTCTGTTCTGCTTAAGCCTTTCAATTGTGCCAAATAAAGCATCTGCTCTCCAATCTCCATCTTTTTGTAAAGACCTCTTTCTTCTGGCAAATAACCTATTTTGTTAATATGACTTTGATTCAATTTCTCTCCATTAAAAAAAACCTCTCCTTCATCTGGCCCTGTAATTTGGTTGATGATTCTAATTAGAGAAGTTTTTCCAGCTCCGTTTGGTCCTAATAGTCCAAAGATTGTCCCTGTTTCTACCTCTAAACTTACATCGTCTAAAGCCCGATGTTTGGCATATTCTTTAACTATATGGCTAACTTTTAACATATTTTGGTTTTGATTTATTAATGAGATACAATTTGCAGAAAATTATTACAAGATGTCGTTTAATTTTTTTTTAACGTTATTATAAATTTTAAAAATATTAATTTTTTTTAATGACTTAAGGTTAAAGAGAAAATTAAAGTTTCAATAATTATTTAGTGGCAATTTTTATTTAAAAGTTTAATAGCGTTTTAACACGCTTTCCGCTATATCTTTTTGTCCGCCAGCTGGCGGACAAAAAGGATGCCGCTTCAATCGTTAACGCACCTAAATTATGGCAAAAAATAATAAGGATTGAAATATAAAGTTATTATGAATAGACCAAAGTTTTTAGCCCCGATAGTAGCGGATACCGGCCTGTGAATAATGCCTTGTGTGCGTATGAGCGAATAGCGGGAACAAGCTTCATTAAAACAGATTAACCCGCCTGCTTCAAAAAAAAAGAACCTTATATTTTCTTATGCTTATCTTTGATGCCGAATGAAGTTTAGCAAATACCATATTGTGCCTCAATTGAAAAGGGCTTTAGAAGAGTTGGATTATAAAAAACCAACCGATATTCAATTTAAATCTATCCCTCAAATTTTATCTGGTCAGGATATTTTAGCAATTGCACAAACAGGAACAGGTAAAACAGCTGCTTTCGCTATTCCATTAATCAGTATGTTGCAGTCGGATATTCGCAGAAACCCAGATCAAAATGTGAAAGCCGTTGTAATGGTGCCAACTAGAGAACTAGCTTTACAAATTGAAAAGGTTTTTAAAGAATTAGGAAAATACACTGATATAGAAACCATATCTATAATTGGTGGTGTAGATATTGAACCTCAGGTAGAAAAATTAAGAAAAGGAGTAGATGTTTTAATTGCTACGCCAGGAAGAATACAGGATTTGGTACATAAAAGCCATTTAAACTTAAAAAAGATAGATTTTTTGGTTTTAGATGAGGCCGATCACATGCTTAATAAAGGTTTTTACCAAGATATTCAGCATTTGATTCAGTTTTTACCACGACGACGTCAAACGCTTTTTTTCTCGGCAACTATTGATGAAAATATTAAAGATTTAGCTTATGCATTGGTAAGCAAGCCTGTAAGAATACAGATTTCACCAAAAGATCCGGTTTCAAAAAATGTAGATCATGGCGTTGTTTATGTTGCGATGGATGATAAGCGTTTCTTTTTAGAGCGCATTATAAAAGAACATCCAGATAAAAAAATATTGGTTTTTGTGCGTACAAAAGTACGGGCAGAAAGAGTTTTTAAGGCAATGGAACGTGTAGATATTGTTACCGCAACTTTGCATGGCGATAAGGAACAAGAAGCAAGATTTTCTGTTTTAGAAGATTTTAGGGAAGGCAATGTTAAAGTTTTAATTGCTACGGATATTAGTGCAAGAGGTTTGGATGTGAAAGGTGTGCAATATGTAATTAATTACGATTTACCAGATGTTGCTGAAAATTATGTTCACAGGATTGGTAGAACAGGTAGAGGAAATAATAGAGGCAATGCAGTTTCTTTTTGTAGTGAAGAAGAGAAACCAATTTTAGAGGAAATTGAAACTTACCTAACGCAACCTATCAAGACAATGGCGCTCAAAAAAACAGAATATGAAGAAACTTTAGCAATTTCTGATGCCAATTTAAATGATTGGAAATCGTTAATAAAAGAAGCAGAAACCGATGCTTTAACAAGAAAGAAAAAGAAGAAATAAAATATTTTTAAATGAAAATCAGGGTTTTAGCATCTAGTTTAAAATCATGTTTAAGAAAATGTTAAAAAATGATACCTTTGCAGCGGGTTAGTCTTCTACGACCAGCTCCTTCTGAACTCCCCCAGGGTGGGAACGCAGCAAGGGTAAGAGGTTGTAGCGGTGCGATAGGAGGGGCTAACCCACTTTTTTTAAATTTCAATTTGTATATTTTACAATTTGTTTATTTGCCAATGAGCGCAAACTCCCCACTTCACGATAATCTAATCGTAGATAAAACTTTTAATTTTGCTGTTTTAATAGTTCATTTTGTCAGGAAGCTGCAAGAAACAAGAAATTTTGTAATTGCTAATCAATTAATAAAGTCTGGCACTAGCATTGGCGCAAATGTAAGAGAGGCTCAAAATTCTGAGAGTTTAGCAGATTTTATTCATAAATTTAAAATAGCAGCAAAAGAGGCTGATGAAACAGAATATTGGATTTTACTTTGTAAAGAAGCTGTAAAAGACTTAAATTTATCAGAAATTGAAACACTTTTAATGGAAATTAAAATTATCCAAAAAATATTAACTAAAATAATTGCTAGTTCTAAGAACAAGCAAAAAATCAACAAATAATCAAATTAACTAATTGAATTAATTATGAAATTTTTTATCGATACCGCGAACCTTGAAGAAATTAAACAAGCTCAAGATTTAGGCGTATTAGACGGTGTAACCACCAACCCAAGTTTGATGGCTAAAGAAGGCATTACTGGTGATAAAAATGTAATGCAACATTACAGAGATATTTGCGCTATTGTAGATGACAATGTTAGTGCAGAAGTTATATCCACCGACTTTGATGGAATGGTAAAAGAAGGTGAAATTTTAGCTGCTTTAGATGATAAAATTGTAGTTAAAATCCCGATGATTAAGGATGGTATTAAAGCCTTGAAATACTTTAGTGATAAGGGTATTAGAACCAATTGTACTTTAATTTTTTCTGCAGGTCAGGCTTTATTAGCAGCAAAAGCTGGGGCAAGTTATGTTTCTCCGTTTTTAGGTAGATTAGATGATATTGGTGCTGATAGTTTAGGTTTAATAGAAGATATTCGTTTAATTTTTGATAATTATGGATATGAAACTGAAATTCTTGCAGCATCTATTAGAAACTCTGGTCATATTGTAGAGTGTGCTAAGATTGGCGCAGATGTAATGACTGGCCCTTTAAGCTCTATTTTGGGATTATTAAAGCATCCTTTAACAGATAGTGGATTAGCTCAGTTTTTAGCCGATCATAAGAAAGCTGCTGGATTATAGTCTTAATAAATAATTTTTTTAAAGCCTCCTTATGGGAGGTTTTTTTTGCAGATTATTTTAATCTTTATTTTATCGATTTTAGGATTACCAAGATTTTAATCCCTTTTTATCCTTTTTATTTTTGTCTAAATTTTATTTTTCTTGATTTTGACATCTTTTTTATCATTTAATCCTGTAAATCGAGATTCAGATTATTGCCATTTAGCTCTGTTTCTAAGAAAGAAATCTTTGAACTTTATTGTTAATGTTATTATAACAATTCAAACTCAAAACCTTCATTTTTCCAGTATTCTAAAGCTTTTGGTAAAACATATTCTAATCTTTCCCAAGCTTTTAAACTATCATGAAATACTACAATTGAACCATTTTCTGTATGTTTAATCACATTTTTTAAACATTTCTCAGGAGATAATTTTGTATCAAAATCACCGCTTAAAACATCCCACATTATTATTGAGATTTGAGATTCTTGCAAATTGTATGGAGTGTTTGCTATTTGCTCTTTATTCTTTGCTTTTAATTCTTGTTTCTGTATTAATTTAATCTGAGAGAACTTAATTCTCCCGTAAGGAGGTCTGAATAAGTTAGTTTGTGTTAATTCTTGGCACTTTATAAAATTTGAAATATAAACATCATCTTCGTAATCCCATCCTTTTAAATGATTGAACGTGTGGTTTCCAATGGCATGTCCATCGGCTTTAAGTTGAGAAAAAATTTCTGAATGCTTGTTGATATTATCTCCAATGCAAAAAAAAGTAGCTTTGACATTAAAGTTTTTTAAAGTTTTTAAAACCCAAGGTGTTACAATTGGTATAGGTCCGTCGTCAAAAGTGAGAAAAATAGTTTTTTTGTCTCTAATTTTATTCCAAATAAGAGATTTAGGATAAATTTTTTTTAAAAAAAAAGGAGTTTTTACTAGATACATAGCCGAAAGAACTAAAGTATATATAAATTTATAATCTGAAAGAATTATCAAAAAAATGAAATACTCGAAATTGAAAATACTCTTCTTTTGTTTACTCGGAATCACATTTAGTGGAAATACTTATGCGCAAGACGCGGAGTTGATTACTTTAGAGCAGGCTGTGTCAAAGACATTAGCAAATAACCTACAAATAAAGCAAGCTCAATTTTCTGCTGCCATTACAGATGAGAATTTAAAACAATCTAAATATAATTTATACCCAAGCTTAAACAGTAACCTTTCTGCCAATAAACGTTTCGGATTGTATTTTGATCAAACTAGTGGAAGGTTAACTAATCAAAGTACCAATACTGCAAGTGGGAATATGTCATCAAATGTAACTATGTTTAATGGTTTTACACTTCAAAATCAAATCCTTCAAAACAAGGCATTTTTATCTGCAGATAAAAGTAACATTGAAAAAGTAAAGAACGATTTATCTTTAATAGTAGTAAACACTTACCTGCAAGTAGTAAATAATCAAGATTTAATAAAAGCCAGCGAACAGCAACTAGAATTATCTAACCAACAATTAAAAGTAGCTCAAAAGAATTTTGATGTAGGTAATAATACCCAGGCAGATTTATCTCAAGCCAAAGCCCAAGTTGCAAATAATGAATTGAATTTGACTAATTCTCAAAATGCTTATGATTTAGCCATTTTAGATCTTAAACAACTAATGGAAATGGATCCCCAGCAAAACATAAAAGTAGTATTGCCAGTTTTGGAAGATCCATCTATAATACAAAATAATTACTCTGGTTATCAAATTTACACTCAGGCTTTACAAAATTATCCTGATATTAAATTAGCAACTTACAACACCGAAGCTTTTAAATATGGAGTTAAAGTAGCAAAAGGGAGTTTATATCCATCATTAAGTTTTGGAGGACAACTTTTCGAAAGTTATTCTAGTAACGCTAGGGATTTTATTACAGGGGCAAAACTATCTTTTGCTGATCAAATCAACCAAAATTTTGGTAAAGCTTTAGGGTTTAACTTGTCAATTCCAATATTCAATAATTATCGCTCCAGGTCTTCCTACAATATTGCTAAAATCAGATATGAAAACGCAAAAGCTTCAGAGCAATTATCAAAAAATAATTTGAATAAAATTATTAATCAAGCCGTACAAGATTTAAAATCTGCAACAAAAAGTTACGATGCTACTAAAAGTGCTTTTGAATCTTCTAAAGAAGCATTCAATGTCATCAAACAACGCTATGAAGTAGGTTTAGTAAACGTTATAGAACTAAATACATCACAAACAAACTACAATAAGGCAGAATTCGATTTTATACAAGCAAAATACAATGTTATTTTTAGAAAAAAAGTAATCGACTTTTATTTAGGAAATCCTTTAACACTTTAATTTTAATCAAACCTTAATAATCATAATAAAATGAACAAGACGCTTAGAAATGTACTTATAGGAGTTGGTGTTTTAGTGGTATTAGCCATTATTGCCAACAAGATGGGCTGGATAGGAAAGAGCAAAGCTGTACAAGTTGCAGTAACTAAATCTGAACAAAAAGATATTGTTGAAACTGTTTCTGCAAGTGGTAAAATACAACCAGAGGTTGAAGTTAAACTAAGTCCGGAAGTATCTGGTGAGATTGTAGAATTAACAGTTAAAGAAGGTGATGCAGTTAAAAAAGGTCAATTACTTTGCCGTATAAAACCAGATATTTTAGCATCAGGGTATGACAGAACTGTTGCATCTTACAATGCACAAAAAGCAACGGTTGCTAGCGCACAACAACAAATTGTTACTGCAGAAGCTAACTTAAAAAATATTGCTGCTAGGTTTAAAAGAAACCAAACTTTATATAAAGATAAAGTGATTTCCGCATCAGAATTTGATGCTGCACAAGCAGAATATTTAACTTCAAAATCTAATTTGGAAAGCGCTAAACAGAGCTTAATAGGTGCAAAATTTGGTTTACAACAATCTGGTGCCGGAGTTAAAGAAGCGAGTGATAACTTAGCTAGAACAAGCATTTACTCTCCTGTAGATGGTATAGTATCAAAACTTTCTGTAGAAAAAGGGGAAAGAGTAGTTGGAACCGCACAAATGAGCGGTACAGAAATTATGAGAATAGCAAATTTAAGCAGTATGGAAGTAAATGTGGATGTTAACGAAAACGATATTAACCGTTTAAGTTTAGGTGATACTGCAATTATTGAAGTAGATGCTTTTATGGATAAAAAATTTAAAGGTATAGTTACAGAGATTGCGAGTTCGGCAAACGTTGTAGGAACAACTGCAGATCAGGTAACAAACTTTGCTGTAAAAGTTAGGATTTTGCAAGATTCTTATGATAATCTAAAAAATAAAGGTAATTCTGATTCTCCTTTCAGACCTGGATTATCCGCAACGGTAGATATTCAAACAGAAAGAACCAATGGTTTAGTAGTTCCAATTCAATCCGTAACAGTTAGGGAAGACGATAAGGATAAAAAAGCAGACAGTAAAGTTGATGCTCCAAAGACTGCCGATGACGATAAAAAGAAAGATAAAAATAAGCCTAAAGCAAAAGAATACGTTTTTGTTGTAGAAGCAGGAAAAGTGAAACAAGTAGAAGTAAAAACGGGCATTCAAGATGATCAGAATATTATTATTTTAACAGGATTAAAAGCAGGACAACAAATAGTTAGTGCGCCATACGCTGCTATTTCTAAAACGTTAAAAAATAAAATGGATGTTGAAGTGGTTGATAAATCAAAACTATTTACACCAGAGAAGAAGTAATAAATCATTTTAAATTGATTATTTTGTCCCAATCTGATTTTTCAGATTGGGACTTTTTATTTTAATAAAAATCTTATTCTAATAAACCAATTTATAGTGCAGGCATTTTAAACATGGAAGATAGCTTAAATAAAATAGCAGTTATTGGAGGGGGAAGTTGGGCTACCGCAATAGTGAAGATATTATCTGATAATTTAACTGAGAAAGAAATTTTTTGGTGGATGCGTGACGAAGCCGCTGTAAATCATATTTGCAAATATCATCATAATCCCAATTATTTATCTTCTGTAGAAATTAAGGTAAAGCCAGAAAACATCTTTATAGACATTAAACATGCTATTGCTAAAGCAGATATGGTTTTATTAAATGTCCCTGCTGCATTTTTAAAGCAATCTTTAAAAGAAATAAAGCCAGAAGATTTAAAGGGGAAAAAAATTATTTCTGCAATTAAAGGCATTGTGCCAGATGAAAATCTTATTATCGGCGAGTTTATGCATCAGCAATATCAAATACCTTTAAATGATATTGTGGTAATAAGTGGTCCTTGCCATGCAGAAGAAGTAGCTTTAGAGAAATTAAGCTATCTAACCATTGCTTCTCAAGATATGAGCTTAGCTTGTAGGTTTGCGAAAATGATTAATACCCGTTACATTAAAACTAACAGTAGTGATGATATTTATGGAACTGAATATGGAGCAGTATTAAAAAATATTTATGCAGTTGCAAGTGGCATTTGCCACGGTGTAGGTTTTGGCGATAACTTCCAAGCAGTATTGATCTCTAATGCAATAAGAGAAATGAGTAGATTTGTAGATGTTATTCATCCAATTACGCGTGACATTAAAGAATCAGCTTATCTTGGCGATTTATTGGTAACTTCTTACTCTCAATTTAGCCGAAACCGCACTTTTGGAAACATGATAGGAAAAGGCTACACCGTAAAATCAGCTCAATTAGAAATGAATATGGTTGCAGAAGGGTATTATGCAGTAAACTGTATCCATCAAATCAATAAAATACATAAAGTTAATATGCCAATAGCTAGAGCAGTTTACGCAGTTTTATATGAAAAACATGCTCCTAATATAGAAATGAAGTTACTAGCTGATTTACTTTCTTAAAATTTAAAAAGCTGTTTTCTATAAATCTGCGTTTAAATAATTTTGGCGTTTTAACACGTCACAAATTGACGTCTTTAGGGCTATTAGATATATTTTTTTAGCTGAAAACGCAAAAAAAGGTTGCCAATTTTATCGTTAACGAGTTTATATAACAACAAATTTGGTAAATCAAAATCAACTTATTATTTTATTGATGTCTAGATTCTAGATTTTTTGCAATATCAGCTAAGGTCAAGTTTTTTTCTTTTAATAAAACCAATAGATGAAAAACTAAATCTGAAGATTCATTAATTAAATCAATTTCAGTCTCTGCCAAAGCAGCAATAACAGTTTCTACTCCTTCTTCACCAACTTTTTGGGCAATTTTATTTAATCCTTTTTCTCTTAAACTATTTACATAAGATTTAGCAGTAGGATTTTCATATCTGTCTTTTATAATATTTTCGAGCTCGAAAATGAAATTATGGTTGTAATCAGTATCAAAACAACTTCTGGTTCCTTTATGGCAAGTTGGTCCAACGGGGTTTACTTTGATTAATAAAGTATCATTATCACAGTCTAAAGCGATTGATTTTACATTTAAGAAATTACCACTTTCTTCTCCTTTTGTCCATAAGCGATTTTTAGTACGAGAGAAAAAAGTTACTTTCTTTTCATTTTGTGTTTTTTGATAAGCCTCTTCATTCATGTAGCCCAACATCAAAACTTCTAAAGTTTGTTCATCCTGAATAATCACAGGCACTAATCCGTTGCTTTTTGTAAAATCTATATTCACTGTTTTTTAATTAATGTAAGAATTAAATTCTGAAAAAGACAGAATTTTTGTGTTCTCGAAAGGATTCAGAATAATTAAATCTTTATCTCCAGTTATCAAGAAATCTGCACCAGAATCTCTTGCCAAAGCTAGAAGGAAATTATCTTTTTCATCTCTACAAATTTCAACTATTGAAGTTACTTTAACGAGTTTAAAATAATTTTCAAATATTGTAATGAGTGATATTGATTTTTGAAAGTTTAAATATTTTTTAAATTTTGGTCTTTGTATAACTGAGATGATTTCGTCAAATAATTCTTGACTATATACAATTTCTATCTTATTGTTAACAATGAGATTGTCAATCCAAGATAACTCTTTTGAGATTAAGAAGCTAATCCAAAGGTTTGTATCAATTATAACTGTGAGACTTTTTTTCATTATGTCTTTCAGCTCTAACTATTTCAACCTCTTTCGTGATTTCTTCTAATGAAATATTTTCTTCGGTTCTTAAAGTGGATAATAACTTATCTAAACTTAAATTCGATTTATTTATTGAAATCAAATTTAAATCAGCCAAATCTTCTAAAAGTTTTCTTGCTTTAGGATTAAGAATTTCAATTTTTAATGATTCCATATTTAAAGATAACAATTTAAAGCCTTATTTCAATTCGATTATTTTTTAGCAATGCTTTCAACTCAGGTATTAAAATCTCGCCATAATGGAAAACAGAAGCTGCTAAAGCTGCATCCACATTGGTTTTTTGGAAAACATCAATAAAATCTTGACTAGAACCAGCACCTCCAGATGCAATAACCGGAATGGAAACCATTTCATTTATTTGTTTTAAAAGGATATTATCAAAACCAGATTTAGTACCATCTTTATCCATTGATGTTAATAATATCTCCCCCGCACCACGTTCTTCTGCTTCTTTAATCCAATGTTGTGTTTGTAATTCAGTAGTAATTCTACCTCCGTTTAAATGGACAAAATCGCCATTAGGCAAATTCTTAGTATCTACTGCTAAAACCACAAACTGAACGCCAAAAGCATTTGCCAATTCATTGATTAGTTCTGGTTTTCTTACAGCGGCAGAATTTATTGAAATTTTATCTGCCCCAGCATTTAATAAGGCATCTGCATCTTTTAATTCAGAAATGCCGCCTCCAATTGTAAACGGAATATTGATCTGTCTTGCAACAGATTTTACCATTTCAATGGTGGTTTTTCTTTTTTCATGAGTAGCTGTTATATCTAAAAAAACTAACTCATCTGCCCCTTGCTGCGAATATTGCCAAGCTAATTCTACAGGGTCTCCAGCATCACGTAAATCAACAAAATTAATTCCTTTTACGGTTCGCCCGTCTTTTACATCTAAGCAAGGGATAATGCGTTTACTAAGCATTTTAAGAAACTAAATGGAAGATAATTGCATTAAATTCCAATTTTTAATTTCATCAATAGAAATCCTATTTTCATAAATTGCTTTACCAACCACACAAGATTCAATTTGAAAATTATTCAATTCTTCAACATCTTTCATAGAACTAACACCACCAGAAGCAATTAATTTAATAAATGGAGAATGAGCTAAAAGTTTTTTATATAAATCAACTCCAGCTCCGCCTAATTTTCCATCCTTATTAATGTCAGTACATAAAAATCTATAGAAACCAAGATTTAAACATTTATCAATATAATCCATCAACTTGATTGGAGAACTTTCCATCCAACCAGAATATTTGATTACTTCATCTAAAACATCAACTGCCACAACCACCTGATCGCTACATTTAGTTTTATTACACATTTCATTTCCTAATTCTTCTAAAAAGGTTGGATTTGTAATAGCTTGCGTACCTACAATTACTCGGTGAATACCTGCATCAATCAATTCTTTTACTTTATCTATACTTCTAACTCCACCCCCATATTGTACTTTCATATCAGTTTTTCTAATGATATCAAATAAGTATTTTTGATTACTAAAATCGCCTTTGGCACCATTTAAATCTATGATATGAACAAATTCTGTCCCGTTAGATTGGTAGGTTTCTATTTGCTCTTCTAAAGAAACTTCATATTGTGTAACTTGGTTATAATCGCCTTCTACTAAACGGACAATTTTTTGATTTAACACATCAACAGCAGGAATAATGTACATTTTAAATTTTTAAGTGTGCAAAATTTTGAAGTAGTTTTTCGCCAGCTTCGCCAGACTTTTCTGGATGAAACTGTACTCCATAAAAATTATTTTTATTTATACTGGCAGAAAATTTTGTTCCGTAATTACAGTACGAAATGGTAAATTTAGAATTAAATTCTATATAATAAGAGTGTACGAAATAAAAATAGGTTTCATCTGCAATACTATTAAATAGAAGATTTTCTTTTTCGATAAATATCTGGTTCCAGCCCATATGTGGAACTTTATTTGAAATTTCTTGTTTAAATTTTAAAGTTTTAACAGGAATAATACCTAGCATTTCAGTATTTCCCTCTTCAGAAAAATCAGTTATCAATTGCATTCCAACACAAATGCCTAAAACAGGTTTAGTAAGACTTTTTATTTTTGGAACCAAGCCTGTATCTACTAATTTTCTCATCGCAGCACCAGCATGTCCCACGCCGGGAATAATAATATGGTCATAAATATCAAAATCCGATTCAGAATTAATCATCCCATATCTTAAATTCAATCGCTCTAATGCTGCGGTTAAAGAGAAAATATTTCCAGCTCCGTAATTAACTATTCCTATCATTTATTTTTTATTCAGATAAAGGAACAAGGAATAAAGATAAAAAGACTAAAAATTATCCTTGTTCTTTGCTCATTAATCTTTAACCCAATTATAAGATTCCTTTTGTACTTGGTAAACGCATATTATTTATATCTCTTTTTACCGCCATTTTAATTGATTTTGCAAAAGCTTTAAAAATTGCTTCAATTTTATGATGCTCATTATCGCCTTCTACTTTAATATTTAAATTAGCTTTTGAAGCATCTGAGAATGATTTAAAGAAATGATAAAACATTTCTGTTGGCATATCACCAACTTTTTCTCTTTTAAATTCTGCTTCCCAAACAATCCAGTTTCTGCCACCAAAATCTATAGCAACTTGTGCTAAGCAATCGTCCATTGGTAAACAAAAACCATATCTTTCGATTCCTTTTTTATCGGCTAAAGCCAAAGCAAAAGCTTCTCCTAAAGCAATTCCAGTATCTTCAATCGTATGATGTTCGTCAATATGTAAATCTCCTTTGGTATGAACGGTTAAATCTATCCCACCATGACGAGCGATTTGATCTAACATGTGGTCAAAGAAATTTAAACCGGTAGAAATATCTGCATTCCCTTTACCATCTAAATTTATTTTAATGAGGATATCGGTTTCATTGGTCTTTCTGATGTGTTCAATTTTACGATCCCCAACTTTTAAAAAACGATAAATTTCATCCCACCCCTTTAGTTCCCCTAAAGGAGATGAAATATTTAAAGCTAAAACTTCATCAATATTCTCAATTTTATTTTGAATTTCTTGAGCACCCAAATCTGGATTATTGTTTAACCAAATGGCTTTTGCGCCTAAATTCTTTGCTAAAACAACATCGTTTAAACGATCTCCAATTACAAAAGAATTGGCTAAATCGTATTTTTCTTTATCAAAAAAATGATTGAGCAAAGCAGTTCCTGGTTTACGTGTTGGGGCATTTTCCTTAGCAAAAGTTGTATCAATAATGATTTCTCTAAAGCGGATGCCTTCATTTTGTAAAGTTTGGATGATAAAATTTTGTACTGGCCAAAAATTGTCTTCTGGATGCGATGATGTTCCTAAACCATCTTGATTGGTTACCATCACTAATTCAAAATCTGATTCTTTTGCGATTTTAGCTAAATTGCTTATTGCTCCTGGATAAAAAATTAATTTTTCAAATGAGTCAATTTGCTCATCTTCTGGCTCTAAAATTAAAGTGCCATCTCTATCTATAAATAATAATTTAATCATTTTTCAATTTTTTAAGACTGTTGATTAAAGCCTGATTTTCTTCATTTGTACCCACAGTAATTCTTAAACATCCTTCGCAAAGTTCTATTTTGTTACGGTTTCTTACAATAATACCTTGCTCGGTTAAATATTGGTAAATGCCATTCGCATCAGCAGTTTTAACTAAAATAAAATTAGCATCAGATGGGTAAATATCAATCACAAAATCAAAACTCTTTAATGATAAAACTAAGGAATCTCGTTCCTTCAAAATCTCTTTTATCCAATTATTAACTTTTTTAACATTTTGTAAAGCTTCTAAAGCTAAAGTTTGAGAAGCTTCATTAATGTTATAAGGTGGTTTAACACGATTAAAAATCTCGATAATTTCCTCACTTGCAAAAGCCATCCCAACTCTTAAAGCGGCTAATCCCCAAGCTTTTGATAAAGTTTGTAAAACTACCAAATTAGCATATTCAGTTAATTCCTGAATAAAAGTTTTTTGCCGAGAGAAATTAATATAAGCTTCGTCTATTACAATAATTCCATTAAAGTTTGCTAAAAGAGTTTCAATATCCTCACGATTAACTGAATTACCCGTAGGATTATTTGGCGAACAAATAAAAATCAGTTTGGTATTTTTATCAATCACTTCGGCAATGCCTTCTAAATTTAACTGAAATTCTTCGGTAAGATTTACTCGCTTAATTTCCACATCGTTGATATTTGCCGAAACCTCGTACATTCCATAAGTTGGAGGTACAATTATCACATTATCTATACCCGGGTTGCAAAAACTTCTAAATAGAATATCAATGGCCTCATCACTTCCGTTTCCTAAAAAAATATTTCTTGCAGGAACTCCTTTTATTTCACTTAATCGCATCTTAACGGCATAAGCCATAGGATCTGGATAGCGATGATAATTTGTAGATAATGGAGAGCCAAATGCATTTTCATTGGCGTCTAAATATACGGAAGCTTCGCCTTTAAATTCATCTCTTGCAGAAGAGTAAGGTTTTAAAGTTTTGATGTTTGGTCGGATGATTTTATCTAAATCAAAATTGTTCATTAGTTCATTAGTTGAAATATTTCATTAGTCTAGTTCGCTTTATTAGTATTGAATCTTATGTCTTTATTCTTGGTTCTTTACTCTTTAATCTCTTGAAGTCTAACGCTCACCGCATTTTTATGAGCTTGCAATCCTTCAATCTCAGCTAAAATTTCTATAGTTGGTCCTAAATTTTTAATCCCGCTTTCGCTGATATGCTGAAACGTTATTTTTTTTACAAAGGAATCTAATGAAACACCAGAATAAGAACGAGCATAAGCACTGGTTGGCAAAGTATGATTTGTGCCACTAGCATAATCACCAGCACTTTCTGGTGTTAAATTGCCTGCAAAAACAGAACCCGCATTAATAATATGATTTGTTATATCTTTCCAATTATCTGTTGCTAATATCAGGTGTTCAGGAGCATTTTCATTACTAAAAATCATTGCTTCTTCTAAATCCTTAACCAAAACAGAATAAGAGTTTTCTATTGCTTTAGCAGCGATTTCTTTTCGAGGCAATATTTGTAATTGTTTTTTTAATTCAATTTGAGTCTGCTCAATAATTAAAGCTGAAGTACTTACCAAAACCGCCTGACTGTCTATACCATGCTCACATTGTGCTAATAAATCGGAAGCTACAAAAACCGGATTCGCTGTTTCATCTGCAATCACCAAAACTTCTGAAGGACCAGCAGGCATATCAATTGCCGTGTTAGTGGTAGATTGAACCAATGTTTTAGCCATCGTTACAAACTGATTTCCTGGGCCGAAGATTTTATCCACTTTGGGAATGCTTTCTGTTCCATAAGCCATTGCCGCAACGGCTTGTGCCCCACCTACTAAATAGATTTTATCAATCTCTAATAGTTGAGCAACATAAGCTATATACCCGTTAATACTACCCGTTTTTTGAGGAGGAGAGCAAACTACAATTTCATTACAACCTGCAATTTTTGCAGGAATACCCAACATTAAAAATGTACTAGGAAGTACAGCTGTACCACCTGGAATGTACAAGCCTACACGCTCAATTGCTCTTATTTCTCGCCAACAACTTACGCCAGCGGTAGTTTCTACTTTTTCTTCTTTAGAGATTTGTGATTCGTGAAATTTCTTGATGTTGATATAAGCTACATTTATTGCTTGTTTTACTTCATCAGAAATATCATTTGCAAGTTGATTGATTTCATTCTTTTCGATGAATAAATTAGGTAAATCTACTTTGTCAAATTGCAAGGCAAAGTTTTTTAAAGCAGTATCTCCATTGGTTTTCACTTCTTTGATGATATTTTCTACACTTTCACGAATTTGATTATTGGTATCTACATTGCGTAGAACCAGTTTTTCAATCTCGGCTTTGCTTAAATCTGAAAATATATATTGCCTCATCCTAAATTCGTCTCCTGAGGAAAAGGATTTTTGATTTAAATTTTGGTTATTATTTTCCATCTTTTGTTTGCGTTAACGATTGGAGCGGCATCTTTTTTTGTTACTTTAGCCTTCGACTCCGCTCAGGCTGACAACAAAAAAAGATACAGTGGAAAGCGTGTTAAAACGCCTAAATAATTTTTATAAATCTGTTTGTCTTTATTCTTTGCTCTTTAATCTTAATTCTATACAATTATCTTCTCAATCGGCATAACCACAATCCCTTGTGCACCAGCTGCTTTTAATTCATTAATATGACTCCAAAAATCACGCTCTGGAATAACAGTATGTACCGCTACCCAATCTGGTTCGGCCAAGGGCAAAACTGATGGACTTTTCACACCTGGTAGTAACACTAAAATTTTATCTAAGTTTGCTTTTTCTACATTGAGAACAACATATTTAGTCTCTTTAGCCCGCATTACCGATTGTATGCGTTGCAATAGCTCTAATATTAATGGATTGTTTTCTTCTCCTTTTCTTCCGATTAAAATTGCTTCAGATTGCATCACATCTGCGAAAGGCATTAATCCATTGCTACGTAAAGTTCCGCCTGTAGAAACGATATCAAAAATGGCATCAGCTAAACCTAAACCTGGAGCAATTTCTACAGAACCAGAAATTGTTTTTACATCAGCTTTAATATTTTCTTTGTCTAAAAAATTTTGAAGAATAACAGGGTAGGAGGTTGCTATTGCTTTTCCGTTTAAATCAGTAATATTTTTATACTTACTATCTTTTGGTACTGCAATTTTTAATGTGCATTTTCCAAATCCAAGTCGTTGTAAATAAGATACATCAACATTTGTTTCTGCAATTACGTTTTCACCAACTAACCCTATATCTGCAATGCCATCTTGTACATATTCTGGGATATCGTCATCCCTTAAAAAGAGAATTTCTAAAGGGAAATTTGAAACGGTAGAAATTAATGAGCTCTTATAATTTTCGAAACTAAGGCCACAATTTTTTAATAATTCAACTGATTTTTCATTCAATCTACCAGATTTCTGTATAGCAATTTTTAAAGTTTTCAAGATTTTTTTAGATTATAAATAAAAGACAATAATTGAGAATTGAAAAGTTTTGACGCACAAAACAAACTATATAGCAACACCGTGGTGGTGATGATGTAGATGATGTAAAGAGGTCAATTTTATTTTCATGTCTTTATTAATTTCTTTGGATAGAAACTATGATGTGCAAAGATAACAAGCAAATAATAATATGCAAGTTTAATAAGAATAAAATACCAATTTATAGGTATTGCTAATTGTGTGGATGGATACTATTTTTGGAAAGTTAATATTATGATTAGTGTTAAATGAAAAAGGAGAGGCGTGGGGCTTCTCCTTTTTTTAAATTTTAATTATGCATCATCTTTATAAAAGATGACAATTTAGTTTTCATCGCTCTTCTATCAACTATAAAGTCTAAAAAACCATGTTCTAAAACAAATTCTGAAGTTTGAAAACCCTTGGGTAAATCTTTTTTAATGGTTTCTTTAATTACTCTAGGTCCTGCAAAGCCTATTAATGCACCTGGTTCGGCAATATTAATATCTCCTAGCATTGCGTAAGAAGCAGTAACTCCACCGGTTGTTGGATCTGTAAGTAATGAGATGTAAGGAATTTTTGCTTGTGATAATAAAGCCAATTTTGCAGAAGTTTTTGCCATTTGCATCAAAGAAAACGCAGCTTCCATCATTCTGGCACCACCAGATTTAGAAATCATTAAAAATGGAATTTTATTTTTAATACTATAATCTATAGAACGGGCGATTTTTTCGCCAACTACAGAACCCATAGAACCACCTATAAAGTTAAAATCCATACATGCAATTACTAAGTCCTGATTGTCAATCTTACCTACGGCAGCCCTAATAGCATCTTTTAAACCTGTTTTTTTAATACTTTCTACTAATCTTTCTGGGTAAGGTTTACTATCAACAAAGTGTAAGGGATCACCAGATGTAAGGTTTCCAAAAAGTTCTACAAAAGTGTTATCATCAAATAAAACCTCAAAATATTCTTTAGATCCTATTCTTAAGTGATAATTGCAGTATTGGCAAACGTATTTATTCTCTACCTGTTCTTTGTAATGAAGTGCTTTTTTACAATTTGGGCATTTATTCCAAACACCATCCGGAGCTTCTTTTTTTTCTTCGGTAAGCGTAGAGATACCTTTAGTGTTTCTTTTAAACCAAGCCATATTTTAAAATAGTGTATGCAAAGAAACAAAAAAAATGCAGAATGCTTATTTACTTATTTCAAGTAGTCATGTTTTTACTATCAAAAAACTAACAGTTAATATTTTTTTTTAACTTCGATGCTAAGAAAAAATTATAAAAA
>JBBRYE010000015.1:0-38702 GCA_038237895.1 Sphingobacteriales bacterium
AAGAATACAATTAGGTTTATTTTCTTAGGATCTTTAAATAATAAAAAGCTAAATAAAATTATACTCAAATTTAATTTGCAAGAAATCACACTAATTACAAAGAGACTCAATAATGAAGAAATCAAACTTTATTTAGAAAATGCATCCCTTTTTCTTCATTTAAAATTTGGGAATCGCAAGGAAATAATAACTTCTAAACAAGCAGATTATTTAAAGTTTCAAAAGCCTATTTTATTACCTTTTACCGATGGTGGAGATATTGAAGAAAGTATAAATTGTAATAATTCAGGATATGTATGTAACTCTGAATTAGAGATTATAAATGTTCTTGATAACGCATACCAAAAATTCTTAAAAAGTGAAATTGAAATTACCAATTATAATGATGCTTCTAACACAAGAGGTTTTTGGGCAAAAAAGTTTATCAATATGATTTTAAGCTAATGGATGAATTATCTGTTCTTTTAAATAATATTAGAAAGTTTTATTTGAATAACTGTCTTTAATTATTATTTATCCTTCCAAAATAAATTAAAGCAGGTAATATTTTTTAAGTGTTAAAATTTATCCTCTATTTTAGTTCTAATGTTGATTTTATTCACTATAACTCTAAATACTATGTTAATTATAATATTAATTAATTAAAATTTACTTTTTTCAATTAAACACCTTAAATTGCTTGATTATATATTATCATTTTATAATATAAAATCAATTTTAATGAAGATTAGTAAGAAAAAGTATGAAAATGCTAATTGTTTTCTAACAAATAACTGTTTATCAGAATGGAAACCAGCAATTGATGCTAATAAAAAGGTTTATGAAGTAAAAAAAGGGGAAATAATTTTTAAAGAAGGGCAACCTGTAGAAGGAATATATTTTGTTTACCAAGGAATTTTAAAAGTTCATAAAAAGTGGACGTCTGATAAAGAATTAATATTGAGATTTGCTACTGCTGGTTCTATTGTTGGGCATAGAGGCTTAAGTAGTTTTAATAAAAATTATCCTATTTCTGCAACTGCATTAGAAAACAGTGTGGTTTGCTTTATTGATATGGATTTTTTCCAAAGTACTTTAAAAGTCAATCTGGATTTTACTTATAAACTGTTGATGTTTTTTGCAGACGAACTTCAAGACTCAGAAGCAAAAATGAGAAATATTGCCCACATGAGTGTTAAAGGAAGGTTAGCGCAAGCTTTATTAAATTTCAAAACTCAATTTGGTTTATCAACCGACGGCAGCTTAAAATTAGAATTATCTAAACAGGATGTTTCCTCATATGTTGGAGCAACCTATGAAACCCTATTTCGTATTTTAAACGAATTAATAGAAGAAAAAGCCGTAGTCGTTACAAAAAGAAATATTCTCATCAAAAATGAAGAGTTATTAATGAAATTAGCAATTGGGGGAGGATGAAAATAAAAAAACCCTTTATTATTAGATAAAGGGTTTAAATAATTATAAAGGTTTTATTATCCCCTCATCATTCCAATATGACTGCCTTTCCAATCTGGGAACAAAATGGTGTCTTTATTTATTCCAAGATGTCTATCAGCAACTTCGCTAAATACAGTTCTAAAATCTGTACTTACTGCTAAATCTCTTCCATCCTCTAGGTTTTCAATAGCTAAAGTATTCATCTTTCCATGCACTTTTCCTCCCGCTACATCATTGCCTAGAATAAAATTACAAGAGCCACGTCCGTGATCTGTACCACCTGTACCGTTTTGTTTTACAGTTCGTCCAAATTCTGTCATCGTCATTATGGTAACATCATCTTGTAAGGTTCCCATATCGGTCCAAAAAGCCATCATACTTTCGCTCAAATCATTCACATTTCTTGCAAAAATACCATTATCTGTTCCTTGATTAAAGTGTGTATCCCATCCACCAGACTCGGCGAAAGCCACTTCTAAACCTACATCCATTTTAATTAACTGGGCAATTTGTTTTAAAGAATTCCCAAGTGCAGAGCTTGGATAATTTGCTCCATTTGCTGGTTTATAATTTTTAGTATCTGATTTATTTAACATTTTCATAGCATCAAAACTCTCTTTACCAGTATCTTTTAATAAACTGGAGGTAGTTTGATCATATAGATCTTCAAAGCTTTTGGAGGCCATATTTGAACCATTTGGATTCCCTTTCATTTGAATGTTAAAATCTTGTAAATTACTGATCGCCACAGAGGGGTTATCCCCATATAAAGAACGAGGTAAAGAAGAAGTTAAGCTAACAGCCTGAAAAGGCGTAGCGCCATCATGACCTAATAAGCCAACAGCTCGGTTTAACCAACCGCTAGCAGTTCCTTTATTGAAAGGAGTACCGGATTCCATATAGTCTTGCGCATCAAAATGTGAGCGGGTATTATTTGGAGAACCTATTCCATGTACAATTCCTAATCTTCCTTCTTTAAAAACAGATTCAAAAGCTTGCATAGATGGGTGTAATCCAAATTTCCCATCTAAATCTATTAATGATTTTCCATTTCCTGTTTTTGCCGCCGACATAAACAAAGTTGGACGGGCAGCTTTAAGATAATTATCCGTAAATGGTGTAACTGCCATCAAACCATCCATTGCTCCTCTTTGAAAAATACAAATTAATGTTTTTCTTCTTTTAAATAAGCCTGGTGCTTTTACGCTTGCTGCAGCTTTTGCAACAAATCCTGGTAAGCCACCTAATCCAATACCAAACAAGGCTAAGCCTCCTGATTTTAAAAACCCTCTTCTTGATGTCATGATATTTATATATTGAAGATTAAAAATTATCTTTTTTGAAATTCTGGAGAACCAATAATTACCCCAACTACTTGTGCTAGCATAGAATTATCTCCAAAAGATTTTTGATTTGCAGTATTACCGTATTTTTTATTTCCTTTTGGCTTTGCAGCTGATTCATTATTGGCCATCATCATGTCTTCATTATTTTCAGTAATAGATGTTGGAGTCGTATTTTTACCTGCCGCATTATCAATTTTATTTACTAGTTCTGGGTCGGTTAGTAATGGAGTTAACCTTTTAAAAGTTTCATCTAAGTTTCTGTCTGGCATAATAATTTTACCATAAGTTTTAAGTGCGGCTTCGCTACTTTCTGGTTCGTGATTATTGTTAAGACTTGCCAAGTTTATTTTAATACCTGGTATTTTTTGAGAAGCTAATGCCAAACCAAAGTTCATCCTATTTAACAAAGCTCCAGTATTTATCCAATACTGTGCTCTATCTGGGAAACCAGTTGGAGCTTGATAATAATACATTTTTTGACCCATTTTATTTATCCATCCATACAATTGATAGGGTTGCACTAAATCGGCATCTAAACTTCTAACAGAGCTAATAGCTAATTCAAAAGGCGATTTTGTTTTCTCTCTCAAAGCATCTTTACTCCAAAATTCCGGAGCTTCTACCATAGTCAATAAAATCTGTTTAATATCTCCATCTTTAGATAGAAACGTTTTTGTCATTTTATCTATTAATGTTTTGGAGGGATTATCGCTTACAAATCTTATAGCAATTTTTGTAGAAATAAATTTTGCCGTAGAAGGATGATGAGCAAGCATTTCCAATAATTCCACCCCTTCTTTATACCCATTGTTTGAGAATTTTTTACCTAAAACTATTTTATCACCAGTATCATGTCTGTTTTGAGCAAATAAGAAATCCCCATCAAATACAAAACCTTTCTCTTCTAATTTATCTTTACCTACTTTATCAATCATTTTTTGAAAGACACCACCGTACCCACCTTTATCCGTAGGATTAATTGTCCAACCGGTTAAAACTCTTGCGGCTTGTGTTACATCGGTCTGGGTGTAACCACCATCTACGCCTAAAGTATGCAACTCCATTACCTCACGAGCGTAATTTTCATTTAAGCCCTGGGCTTTTTTTGCTTTTTTTAATTTTTCTAATGCAGCAAGTTTATTTTTATCGTTACCAACTCGGTTTTCCATCATCCCCATCATATTTTGTTGCTGCTCAGGCTCATTAGCTTGACTGCTAAAATTATCTAAATAGAAAAGCATAGCCGGAGATTTTGCAGTAGAGATCAATAAATTATCAAATTTTCCAAAAACATTTGGACGTATCACATCACGCTCATAAGCAGGAATATACATTGCGCAATCTGGTTTGGTAAGTGAAACATTAAAATGATTAAACCAAAAATCAGTTAAAACTTCTCTTAATTGATTATTACTATATGTTGCTCTTAAAATTTTTTGAGATATAAATTGACGAAAAAGCTCTTGTTGAGGTTTTAGGCCTTTCTGTTGCATATAAGACTTTAACATCTCTTTATAATCCTTTTTATCCCCTTTATTTACTGAATCTTTATCGATATAACCATCCTTTATGGCCATTCTTAAAATAGCAGCTCCTTTTGGGTAGGTTTCCTCAACTTCTGAATTACTTAAATTGATAGCATCGTAATTTTTTAATCTTTTTTGCAAATCCTCATCATCCAATTTCCCATTTAACTGTTGGTTTAACCAATTGTCAAGACCCATTTTTAAAGCTTTGTCAATATCTTCAGGACGAACTCCATAAGTAAATCTGTTTAATAAATGAAGTGCGGCTTCTCTATCCGTTAATCCGGCTTTTTTATAAGCAGATGTTAGAGCATCACTATTTGAAGATAAAAAAGAAGAAAAGAAAATTAATCCTAATAAGGTGATAAATGGAATGTAGAAAAATTTTAATAAAGCTTTCATGTCAACAGGGTTTATGCATTTATGACAGACAAAACTTAGAAAGGATTAATTTGAATATGAAGTTTTTAAATGATGCAGATAGAAAATTATTATATAAAAAAATTTTTTGTGCGTTTTGACACGCTTTGCGCTATATCTTTTTTGCTGAAATTGCAAAAAAGGATGTCGCTTCAATCGTTAACGCTCTTGCGTAGTTTTTAAAAAAAGGTATTTAAATTCAATTTTTGAAAAGAATCTGCAAAAATGCGTTTAGAACTGATAAATCATGGCATTAATGTTCATTCCTGCACCAACCGATGCAAAAATGGCAATGTCTCCTTTATTCAATGAATGATTTTCCATTTCGCCTTTTAAAACCATATCTAATAAAGTTGGTATAGTAGCCACTGACGAATTTCCTAATTTGGCAATAGTCATTGGCATAATATTTTCTGGCGGAGTATCAATATCATAAAGTTTAAAAAAACGTTTCAAAATAGCATCGTCCATTTTCCCATTTGCTTGGTGTACCAATACTTTTTTAATTTTATCAGGAGAAATGCCTGCTTTTTCAACTGCAGTTTTCATTACTAAAGGCACATGAGTTAAACCATACTCATAAACTTTTCTACCTTCCATTTTTAAATAAAGTTCTACCTTCTTGTCATAATCAAGATTACTTGAACTTTCCATTTTTAAAAACCAAGCTTGGTCTAAAGTATGGCTTTGAGATTTGTGACTTATTATTCCTGCCTCCCCATCTTCACTTGCAGATAAAATAGTTGCTCCAGCTCCGTCGGAGTAAATCATACTATCTTTATCGTGTGGATCAATCACTCTTGATAAAGTCTCGGATCCAATTATCAGTACTTTTTTTGCATCGCCAGATTTTATAAAATAATCTGCTTGTATCATACCTTGTAACCATCCTGGGCAACCAAACGGTAAATCATAAGCAACACAATCTGGGTTAATAATTCCTAATTTATATTTTACCCTACTTGCTAATGTAGGTACCATATCTGTACGATTAGTGCCTTGTTTGATATCGCCAAAATTATGTGCTACAATAATATAATCTAATTTTTCTTTGTCTTCTCCAGAACTGTCAATCGCATCTTTGGCAGCTAAATATGCCATTTCTGATGTGTTTTGATTGTCTTCTGCATATCTTCTTTCTTCAATATCAGTTATTGCCTGAAATTTTTGGATAACATCGGTCATATTTCTTTTTACCAATAAACCATCTTTTTCATAAAAAGAATGATTTATAAAATCTGAATTTTTAATCAATTTATTTGGGATATATTTTCCCGTACCGGTGATTATAGATTTGATTTTTGGACTCATTGAAGGTTATTTAGACTAAAAACTGTATTGGTATAATGTATAAAGTTAGCTATTAATATTGATTTGCAAAGCTAAAAATTGTTTCATAATCTAAAATCGAAAATAAAATATTTAAATTTTATTTGGTTATTATTTAAATCCTTCTTTTTAAGGTTAAAATACCGGCATAAATTTCATCTTTTCTTGCCATTTCTAAATAAAGTGTTCTACCATTTTTAGAGCTTAATATTTGAGTTATCTCATCTATTGTAAGTTTACCAGCAGCATTAAAATTTAACCTTAATAGTTGATCTCCAATTTGCACTCCTAAATCATCGGCTGGCGAGCCACGTTCAACTCTTGTTACAAAAAACGCATCATAATTATTACCACTTGCGACAATTTCCATTCCGCTCATATCGTACTCAAAAGGCTCTTTTAATGAGGTGTTTTTCTTTAAGTACATGCAACTGTTTTGATAATCGTAAACAACATCAAACTTTTTTAATAAAGTATTCCCAATACTTCCATTCCTTTCTACACTAGTTACTTTTGCAGCAATATCTTCATAATAAGGGAAAGCCGCTATCACACTATCCATATTAAATTTTCCAATCTTTAATTGATCAATTCTTCCTTTGAATCCTCTAATATTGCCACTCAACCCTACGCCAAGATTTGCAATTACAAAATTATCAGGAAGTGGGAAGGCATTTTTTTGATAAGTTTCTAAAGAAATTGGATTTCCACTACCAGTGTCAATTAACATTTTTAAAGGTAGTTTTTGATGATTTGCAACATTAACTAAAACATTAACATATGGTTTATTTCCTTCTATCTGTAATTCAATCTTATTCCCTTTAGCTATTAGTCTAGGTAAGGTGTTCTCGTATATTTTTAATAATTGAGTACTATAATTTATTCTAATTTTAAAGCTATTAAAGAAATCATATCCAATTAAGCCGTGAATTGGCATCCCCGCATAATTAGATAAATTTAAAATGTCATTATCTAAAATAGCCGCAGCGCAACTTTTTGCCTCAGTAGAAGCAATTCTAAAATTTAAAAACGGAGTGGTGTAAGCTGTTAATTCTATTTTATCACCTAAACCGCTTAATTCTATTTTTCTGAGGTATTTTAAATTTAAAGAATCTTTTAATTTCGGGTCTGTAATTAAGGTAATGCCAACTCCGGTATCTAAAATAAAATTATATGGCCCTTTGCCATTTATATACATTGGCACTACAACCAAACCTCTTACAGCTTTAAAACTAATTTGCTGTCTCTTTCTTTTGCCACTAAATTCAAAACTATTTTGAGAATAAACTGGCTCAATTAATGTGCAGAAGCCTAATAGCAATCCAATAAGAATTTTAAGGATTTGGCTTAACATATTGGTTTATAGTTTTATCTTGGTTAAAGTTCAATAATTATTTAAACAAAATAGGTTAATACAATTTACTAATTTGCAAGTTTAATTATACATTTTATGAAAAGTTTTTTTCTATTCGCTTTATTTTTATTTCTTTTTACCGCATGTACTGTCCAAAAAGGAGCTGTAAAACCTTATCAAAATATTGCAGATTTATTTGAAAATTCAGCAATTAACAATAATCATCATGTTGGGTTTTCTATTAAGGAAATGGGTGCTGATAAAATGATGTTTGAGAAAGATGCAGATCTTTATTTCACAGCGGCTTCAAATACTAAACTTTTTACTTTTTATACTGCATTAAACATGCTTGGAGATTCTATACCTTCTTTTGAGTATATCATAAGAAAAGATTCTTTGATTTTATGGCCAATGGCTGATGCTTCTTTTTTACATCCAGATTTTAAGACCCAAAAATCTTTTGACTTCATTAAGGATTCTGGCAAAAACATTTATTTGGTAAGCGGACGTTATCAGGGAGAAAAATATGGTAGAGGTTGGAGTTGGGATGATTTTAACGACTATTATCAAACTGAAATTAACGAAATGCCTATTTATGGTAATAGTGTAAATATAAGCGCTAATCACTTAGGAGAATTACAATATTCTCCAGATTTACCCGGTTTATATTTAAATGAGTTATCTACTTCTAATAAGGTTAAAACAGTTAAAAGAAACTTAAACAATAATAATTGGGTTTTACCTTTATCAGTAAGCCCTAATTATGCGCAAAATTTACCTTTAGTTTTAAATAAAAATTTAATTGAAAATTTATTATCTGACACTTTACTAGCTACAGGTTCTATTATTAAGCCTATAACCACTTTAAATTGGAGAAAAATACCTAAAAGCGCAACTGTAACTTTCAATATTTCATCTGATAGTTTATACAAGCATTTACTACAACCAAGTGATAATTTTATAGCAGAAGAATTATTATTGAATTGCGCTTCTGCAAATAAAATGACGATGAATACTGATAGCGTAATTGCTAAAGCATCTCAAACTTTATTTAGTGATATGCCTAATAAGTTTCAATGGGTGGACGGTTCTGGATTATCAAGATTAAATTTGTTTACCCCGAATGATATGGTTTTAGTACTACAAAAAATTAAAAATAAAGTTAATAATGACCAGCGTTTATTTGATTTATTACCAGCTGGTGGAAAAAGTGGAACATTAAAAAATATGTTTATTAGTAGTGATTTACCATACGTTTATGCTAAATCTGGTAGCTTAACAAATTGCTACAATTTAAGCGGTTACTTAATTGGAAAATCTGGAAAGAAGTATATTTTCTCTTTTATGAATAATGGATTTCTAACACCTTCTAAAGATATAAAGAATGAGGTTGAGAGGGTACTTAGAAATATTCATGATAATTATTAAATCAAAAAAATGATTAAAAAAAGCCAGATTAGAGTTTTCTAATCTGGCTTTTTTTATTCTTGTGAAATAATTATTTTTTAAATCCCACTCTAGATTTTGGTTGTTTAAATTGTGGAGTACTTTTCTTATTAATTTGAGGATCGCCAACACTACTCATGGCACATCTAAAACCAATTTCAGAGGAAGACTGACCTTCATCTTGATATCTTCTAGTACCAGGATTTAACCAATAAGCTCTATCATTCCAAGAACCTCCTTTATAAACTTTTGATCTATCATTTACTAAAGTTATTTTACCATAAAGATCTAAATTCTGTTTATCCAAAGCTCCTCTTTGATCTGCTTCAAAAGTTGGATTTAATGCTGGCATTTTGGTAGTATCAATAGCATCTGGTGTACTTGGGCTCACATCGGTAACATTACCATATTTATTTGCATGTTTCTCGTAAATGTCTTTTTTCCCAGAGGTAGCATTCACTTTTTTAGGAACATTTGTTTTGCCTATGGTTTGAATTTTTCCGTTAGTATCATATTCATTATTCTCAAAATCGTTACCTCTAAATGGGCTAAAATCTTCTACCTTATCAAATGATAATTGTCTATAAGTATCTAATACCCATTCGCTAACATTTCCAGCCATATTGTATAAACCAAAATCGTTTGGCATGTATGCTTTTGTAGGAGCAGTAATATCTGCCCCATCATTTAGGTAACCAGCTACACCCATGTTATCACCTGCACCTCTTTTAAAGTTGGCGTAGATTAAACCACGTGTACTTTTTTTAGGAGATCTGATACCCAAACCATACCAAGGATAAATTTTACTATTATTTACAATATTATTTCCACCTGTTCCAATCAGAGCCATAGCAGCATATTCCCACTCAGCTTCTGTTGGTAAACGGTACCTACCCGGTGTAAATACACCGTCTTCTAATCTAGCAAATCTTTTTTCTGTTGCAGCTTTACCCTTTGTTCCGCCAGGGGCTGCAGTTGCGTTATTAGCTTTTTCTGCACCTTTGCCTTTATCTTGATATTGGCCGTTTAAGTATAAATCTAAATCGAAAGGCTCTGTACTGGTTTGTGTTCCGGTACCTTGCTTAGGAGCACCTTTACCAGTAGCACCAGATTTAGCGGTAGAATAAGTTTTCCAATCGCTCATAATGCCTTTGTTTCTCAAAATGTTTTCATTAACCACATTTGTTCTCCAATCACAATAGGCAACAGCTTGTTCCCAAGTTACCCCAACAACTGGATAATCCTGATAAGCTGGGTGTCTTAAATAATTATTTACATAAGGTTCGTTATATGCTAAGGGGCTTCTCCAAACTAGGGTATCTGGCAAAGCTTCATAATACCATCTTGGGTCTTTTGGTACTTCGTTTATCCAATTTAAATATTCTAACCAATCAACATTAGCAACTTCGGTTTCATCCATATAAAAAGTTGCAACGGTAACTCTTCTTTTAGGTGCGGCATAATCAAAACCTATATCGTCAATATTGGACCCCCCCATTACAAAGGTACCACCTTCAATATGAACCAATCCTGGGCCTGGTGTTGGTTTTACTTTTTTTGGCACTTGTAAAGAACCAGGTCTTTTGGCGTTGTATGCAACATTTGTTTTGCCAGATGAAGCGTTTTTACCACCCTTACCACCACAGGATGATAATAAGACAGAAAATGCAAAAAATAGCGTTAGTGCTGGTAAAGTTAATTTTCTCATGCGTTTTATTGTGTTTTCAAAGCTAAAAATAATTTAATTATGATTAATCAAACTGATTAATATAAATTGTGCTTTTATCAATATCTTTAATATCTGGTTATTAAAACGATTTTTATCGTTCAATAGTTACGTTAAATATAAATATTTATTTTATTTTGAAAAGCATTGTATATAAGGTATTTATCTCTTCTTTGATTTATCTATGTTTTTGTAAACCAATTTTTGCTCAAAATAGTATAGAAATAAAAAATATTGTTTGGGTTTCTGATACGGTTTTAAAACAAAATTTACCTGTCCATATCGCTCAAATCGATTTTCCACGCTATAATCCCGAAAAGTTTGGCGACCTGCCAAGTGTTTATTTAAAAATTCCAGTCGCTTCAAAAAACAATAACGTTAATATAAAAATTAATTCACTTTCAAATGCAATTTTCTCTATTTCATCTCCTATCAATGAAAAGATTAAAGAAAATATTCAATTAGAGTATTATACTGTTAAAGAAAACAATCAACTTTTTGTATTAATTAGCTTTTTACCAATTATTAAAACTAATGATGGAATGAAGAAAATTAATACCTATCAAATCGAAATAAATCCTGTTAAAGAAAATGCAATTGGTCAAAAAGTATTAAGAAATTATAAAACCAATTCTGTTTTAGCTACAGGAAATTGGTATAAAGTATCAGTAAAAGATGAAGGAGTTTATAAAATTTCTTTTGATTTTTTAAAAAACATTGGTATTGATGTTAATAATATCAACCCAAAAAATATTAGGATTTATGGGAATGGAGGCGCTATGTTATCTCAGCCTAATGCTGCTAATAGAATTGATGATTTACAAGAAAATGAAATTGAAGTTGTTGGCGAAGCCGATAACAAATTTGACAATAGCGATTACGTTTTGTTTTATGCAACTGGAAATACAACTTGGAAAACTAACAACGCAAATCAATATTTTGAGCATCAAAATAATGTTTATACCGATAGTTCTTATTATTATATAAATGTTGATTTAGGTGCAGGAAAAAGAATTGCAGCAAATAACAATACAGGCTCTCCGAATTATATAAGTAATAGTTTTGATGATCATCAGCTTTATGAAAAAGATACTTATTCTTTAATAACATCTAACATAAAATCTGGAAGAAATTGGTTTGGAGAAAATTTTGAGTTTACGCCTAATCAATCTTTTGATTTTGATGTGAGTGGATTAGTGAGTAATTCGCCTACTTTTTTAAAAACCAATATGGCCATACGGTCAAATGTTAGTTCATCTGCAACTGTTGTTATGAACGGACAAAATATTTACAGCTTATCATCATCGGCTTTGCCATTAACCTTTGAAACCGATTTTGCAAACCTTGCTACCCAAACATCATCTTTAAATAGCATTACTGGAAATAATATAAAAGTAGGAATTACTTATAATAAGCCTAATGCAGCAAGTAATGTTTGGTTAGACTATTTAGAAGTTAATTGTAGGCGAATCTTAACCATTAATAATGGTTTTTTAAGATTTAGGGATTTAAAAAGTGTAGGAAACGGAAATATCAGTCAATTTAATATTAATAATAGTGGCACCGATTTAAGAATTTGGGATATTACGGATGCTCAAAATCCCAATCAATACACTTATTTTTCGCAAGCTAATACTGTAAACTTCAATGTAAAAACAGATTTTTTAAAAGAATTTGTAGCTTTTAATTCATCTTCTTTTAAAGAACCAAAGCCCATTGGTAAAGTAGGTAATCAAAATTTACATGGCTTGTCTTTCGCCGATTTATTGGTTATTAGTCCATCTCAATTTATAAATGAAGCCAAAAGATTAGCCGATTTTAGAAAATCTACTCAAGGAATTTCTTATCAAATTGTTACGCCAGACCAAATTTATAACGAGTTTTCTTCGGGCAAAAGAGATGCAACTGCAATAAGGGATTTTGTAAAAATGTTTTATGATAGAGTTGCAGGAAATTTAAGTTTAGCGCCTAAATATTTATTGATTTTTGGTAAGGGTTCTTTCGATAATAAAAGCATTCAGTTTAAAGAAAATAATTTTGTAGTAACTTATCAGTCAGATAATTCTCTCTCACCAACCCAAAGCTATACATCTGACGATTATTTTGCTTTGTTAGATGATGACGAAGGTGGATTCCCAGAAGATTATGTAAGCAATCCGGGTTTACTAGATATTGCAGTGGGCAGAATTCCAGTAAAAACAGCAGAGGAAGCGAAAAATGTAGTTGATAAATTAATTAACTATGCCAGCATCAATAGTTTTGGAGATTGGAGAAATCAAATCGCTATTGTAGCAGATGATGAGGATAATAACCTCCATTTAAACCAGGCAGAGTCTAATGCGGCATTAATAACCTCAAAATATAAAGACATTAATATTGATAAGATTTATTTTGATGCTTATGAACAGCAAAACTTAGCTGGTGGTAGTAGGTATCCCGAAGTGGAAGATGCTATAAATCAAAGAATAAATAATGGAGCCTTATTAATTAATTATACAGGCCATGGTGGAGAAAATGGTTGGGCCGCAGAAAGAGTTTTAACTTTAGATGATATAAAATCGTGGAGAAACAATAATAACTTACCCATTATATTTACTGCTACTTGTTCTTTTAGTAGATGGGATGATCCTGAAATAGTGTCTGGTGGCGAGTTAGCTTTAATAGAAAAAGATAATGGGGTTCCATCAATATTTAGTACAACGCGGATTGTTTTTTCGTCCTACAATTTTGATTTGAACCAGAGTTTTTTAAGGTCTTTATTTGATGCGGCAAATCAGAAGAGTAAAGTTACTTTTGGCGAGGTTTTTAAAGCTGCAAAAAACAATAATGTTGGCGGTTTAAACATTAATTCTAGAAATTTTACACTCTTGGGCGACCCAACAGCCTTGTTTCCTTTCCCTGCAAATAAAGTAGTAATGAATAATCTTACCGATACATTAAAGGCAGGTAAAAAAATTAATTTGACAGGTTACGTTGCAGATAAGCAGGGAAATAAGTTAAATTCCTTTAATGGGTTTCTATATCCAACTTTGCTAGATAAACCAACAACAATATCAACTTTAGGGCAAGATAAACAACTAAATGGAAGCTATACACAAGCTTTTCAGACTCAAAGAAACACTATTTATAAAGG
The DNA here is from genome assembly GCA_038237895.1 of Sphingobacteriales bacterium. Lineage (GTDB taxonomy): Bacteria > Bacteroidota > Bacteroidia > Sphingobacteriales > Sphingobacteriaceae > Pseudopedobacter. The sequence continues at coordinate 13,718 of JBBRYE010000015.1, forward strand.
TAAAATAAGTGTAACAAACGGCGATTTTAATTTTAATTTTATTGTACCTAAGGATATTAATTTACAGGTTGGAAAAGGCAAGGGAAGTTTTTATGCCTCAAATAATATTACCGATGCAGAAGGTGCATATTTAGACTTATTAGTTGGCGGTTCTGCTTTAAATAGTCAAACTGATAAAATTGGTCCGGTAATTAAAACCTTTTTGAATAATGAAAATTTTGTTTCCGGAGGTATAACCAATACTAACCCTATTTTATTAATTAACTTAAATGATGAAAGTGGAATAAATACAACCGGAATTGGTATTGGACATGATATTGTTGCAACCTTAAGTACAACAAATAAAAACGATAATAACATTATTCTTAATCAATTTTACCAAGCTAAGCTAGATTCATATCAAGAAGGAAACGTAAAATATGCATTAAATAATTTAGAGCCTGGATTTTATAGTTTAAAAGTTAAGGCTTGGGATGTTTTTAATAACTCATCAGAACAAACTATTAATTTTGAGGTAAAATCTACAGAAAAATTAGCTTTATCACATGTTTTAAATTATCCAAATCCTTTTACCACACGTACCAGCTTCCAATTTGAGCATAATCATCCAAATGAGGATTTACAGGTTCAGATTAATATTAAAACTGTATCTGGTAAATTGGTTAAAACAATTAATCAACAGGTCAATTCTCCTGGAAACAGAGTAAATGATATTTTTTGGGATGGAAAAGATGATTTTGGAGAAAAATTAGCAAGAGGGATATACGTTTATGAGTTAAAAGTACGTTCTACAATTTCAAACCAAACTATTCAAAAAATAGAAAAACTCGTTTTATTATAAATCTAACATAAATTATTAATAAAAATTTTAGTTTTACCGTATGAAATCTAAACTCTACATCTTTTTTATTGCTTTTACAATTACCGGATTCGAAACTTTTGCACAAGCCACCACAGACGGCCGACAAGGAAATACCATTACTACTGCAGTTCCTTTTTTATTAATTACACCAGATGCAAGATCTGGCGCAATGGGTGATGTAGGTGTTGCTATTTCTCCAGATGCTAATTCTACACATTGGAATCCAGCAAAATTGGCGTTTTTAAAAAATCCCTACGGTTTTGGATTATCATACAGCCCTTGGTTACAAAAATTAGTTCCTGATATTAATTTAGCTTATTTAAATGGATATTATAAATTGGATGATAGAAATACAATTGGCGGTTCCTTAAGATATTTTTCTTTAGGCAACATTCAGTTTGTAGATGTTAACCAAGTTAAACAAGGTGATTTTAATCCTAATGAATTATCTGTTGATGGTACTTATGCTAGAAGTTTTGGAGAAAACTTTTCTTTAGGTACAGCATTAAGATTTATTTATTCTAACCTTTCTGGTGGTGCAACTTTTTCTGATCAGCAAACAAGACCTGGTACTGCTTTAGCTGCAGATGTTTCTGCATTTTACACAAAAGATAATCAACTTTTCGGTAAAAATTCTACGGTTTCTGCCGGATTAGATATCTCTAATATTGGTACAAAAATGAGTTATACAGATGGTGGTCCCAAATATTTTATACCAACTAACATGAGATTAGGAGGTGCGGCAACAATCCATGCAGATGAATTTAACGATTTTACATTTGCTTTAGATTTTAATAAATTGTTAGTACCAACTAATCCTATTAGAGAAAATAATGATCCTAATGGAAAAATTATTTCTGGTAAAGACCCTAATCGCTCTGTTCCTGCCGGAATTTTTGGCTCTTTTTCTGATGCGCCTGGTGGTTTTTCTGAAGAGTTGCAAGAAGTAAGTATTTCAACTGGATTAGAATATTGGTACAACCAACAATTTGCAGTTAGAGCAGGATATTTCTATGAAAACCCTAATAAAGGTAATCGCCAATATTTATCCTTAGGTTTAGGTTTAAAATATAATGTGGTTGATTTAAACTTCTCTTATCTTTTGGCAAATCAGCAACAATCGCCTTTGGCAAATACCCTAAGATTTTCTTTGTTGTTTAATTTTGCCTCTGCATCCTCACCTACAGGTAGATAAATGAAGATTAAAGTAGGATTTGGTTTTGATGTGCATCAACTAAAGGAAGGACATCCTTTTGTATTGGGTGGGGTTTTATTAGATCATCATCAAGGTGCTTTTGGCCATTCAGATGCCGATGTATTAGTCCATGCCATTTGCGATGCACTTTTGGGAGCCGCAAATTTGCGTGATATTGGTCATCATTTTAAAAACACAGATGAGCGTTGGCGTGGAATTAGCAGTTTGATTTTGCTGACAGAATGCGTTAAAATGATACTGGAAAAGGGATATTCTATCAATAATATAGACGCAATGCTTTGTTTGGAAGCTCCAAAAATTAATTCTCATGTACCTGAAATGAAAAAGCAAATTTCTGCAGCAATGGGAATTGACGAGGACGATATTTCTATAAAAGCCACTACTAATGAAACAATGGGTTTTATTGGCCGCGAAGAAGGCGTGGTTGCTTATGCTGTTTGTTTGATACAGAAATAGTTTCAATTTTTAAATTTCTTGGGCGTTCGGGCGGTCCGCCAATTGGCAGATATATCTTTATCCCCGAAAAAGGGATAACGGATGTCACTCATCGGTTACCCCAAATAATTAGAACCTACAAAACCTTAAAGGCATTATTTTTGTTAAAATTTTGAAAAGCTAAATATGTCGCTGTTATCAAATTATTTATCTATTAGAAAATTATCCGAAACAATTTGTGAACCCTTACAAATAGAAGATTACGTGGTACAACCAGTTGCCGATGTTAGTCCTCCTAAGTGGCATTTAGGACATACAACCTGGTTTTTTGAAATCTTTATTTTGAAACCAAATCTTATTGCCTACCAAGAGTTTGACCCGGATTACAACTACGTTTTCAATAGTTATTATGAAACTGTTGGGGCAAGGGTAATTAGAACAGATAGAGGAAATTTGAGTCGCCCTACAGTTGCTGATGTATACAAATATAGGTCACATGTAGATGAAGCAATGGAAAGTTTATTATGCAGAGAGCCAGAAGAAAGTGTAAAGGAATTGTTGATTTTAGGTTTAAATCACGAGCAGCAACATCAAGAATTATTACGCTATGATATCAAATACATTTTAGGTCATAATCCTCTGTTTCCAGCTTACGCTGAAAAAAATATTGAACAAGATTTAAAAGTTGAGCAAAAAGATTGGCTAAAAATTGATGCTGGAGTTTATGAGATTGGTTATGAAGGAAAGGATTTTTGTTTTGATAATGAATTAGGACAACATAAAGTTTATCTCCAAGATTTTGAGATTTCTACAGTATTGGTTAGCAATGAAGAGTATTTAGAATTTATAAACGATAAAGGTTATCAAGATTTTAAGCATTGGCATGCCGAAGCTTGGGATTGGGTAAATACAAATAAAATAACTTCGCCTTTATATTGGCATTTTGTTGATGGAAAATGGTTAAGGTATGATTTAGCCGGAGGTTTAAAACCGATAAATGCGGACGATGCACTTACACATATCAGCTTTTATGAGGCTGCTGCATTTGCAGCTTGGAAAGGAATGCGCTTACCAACAGAATTTGAATGGGAAATAGCTGCTCAAAAATTAAATTGGGGTAAACTTTGGGAATGGACAGAAAGTTCATATTTGCCATATCCAGGATTTTCTAAAGCGCCAGGAGCAATTGGCGAATATAATGGGAAGTTTATGGTAAATCAAAAAATATTACGAGGTGCTTCTGTTGCAACTTCTCCAAATCATAAAAGAATAACTTATCGTAATTTTTTTCATCCGAGTTTACGTTGGCATTATAATGGATTACGACTTGCAAAATAAAACCTATGAATAAGTTTTTACAAGAGGTCTTGGAAGGCCTAAATGCCGAGCCAAAGCATCTACACTCCAAATATTTTTATGATGAAGCTGGCGATAAACTGTTTCAACAAATTATGGCGAGTGAAGAATATTATCCTACCGATTGTGAGATGGAAATTTTCAAAAGCCAAACCATACAATTGGCTAAAACCTTAAAAAACGGTTTTGATAGTTTTGATTTAGTTGAATTAGGTGCCGGTGATGCCACAAAATCTTCGCATTTATTAAGACAACTAGTGGCTGATAAGGTAGAATTTAATTATTTTCCTATAGATATCTCTACCAGTACCATTAAAAACTTAGAGCAAAATCTACCTAAAGAAATTGAGGGGTTAAGAGTTCAGGGTTTTAACGGTGAGTATTTTGAGATGTTAGAGAAAACTCGTCAGTTTTCTAACAAAAGAAAAGTTGTGCTTTTCTTAGGCTCTAATATTGGAAATATGCCAGTCGCAGAAGCTTGGGAATTTGCAAAAACTTTAAGACAAAGCTTAAGTAAAACAGATCTGGTTTTGGTAGGAATAGATTTAAAGAAACATCCAAGAGTAATAAGAGCAGCTTATAACGATGCTAAAGGTTACACAAAAGAATTCAATTTAAATTTACTTCGCAGAATGAACAAAGAATTAGAAGCTAATTTTAATGTTGATGATTTTGAACACTATCCTTCTTACGATCCAATAAACGGATCATGTAAAAGCTATTTAATAAGCTTAAAAAAGCAAATAGTAAGAATTGGAGAAGCCGATTTTATTGAGTTTGAAGAAAACGAACCCATTTTTATGGAAATTTCTCAAAAATATAGTATTTCAGAAACTGATGAAATGGCCAAACAAGCTGGATTTAAACCTGTGCAACATTTTCTTGATAGTAAGAATTGGTTTTTGGATGCAGTTTGGGAGTGCAATTAACAACGATTTCTTTATTAAAACTTAACATTAATTGAATATTTCAGCATTACATTTGTATTGTTATTCCTTTGTACAGAATAATCATACAATAGTTTAGGTTTAGTTAAATGAGTGAGACGTTGTGATAACGGCTCACTTTTTTTATAAATCTTCTTCTAGATCTTTATCTACTTTCCGCTGTATTAAAATTTTCTTTTTACCAGTTACAACATCATTTCTAGTCTCTAAAATATTATCAATTACAATAAACTTATGATCTTTATCTTTTTCACTTTTATAGATAGAAACTGCTTCTACGTTTTGTAGAGCAATATCATAAGGTCCTTTATCGCTCATTAATTTAACAAAAACGGGTAAACATTCCAATAATATAAATAGGAAGGAAATAAAAGTGATGGCCAAATAAGTGTCAATATCTCTGGTTCCATCAGGGTTAAAAGAAAGCTGACCTAAAGCGTAGTTTCTATCGGCAAAGCCAGCAATATTCACCAAACTATCTAATTGAGGTTCGCTAAAAAGTTTGGTGCTGTTTAAACCTTCAATCTCTTTTCTAGTACTTAAAATCTTTTCCATTTGCGTTAAATCGCTTCGCACTTGGGTTAATCTTTCAACTTTTTGGTTTACAACACTTTCTTTTTGTTTTGCATAAGTTCCGTAACCATTTATACCGCTAGTTTGGTTTGTTTTATCACCAAAAACTTCCTGATTTAAAATATACCTAGAACGATTAATATCCTTATCCAAAGAATCTTTCTCATCTCTTAGCTCCCCATATTTTGCTAATTCTAAACTGTATTTGTTATTGAAGGCTTTGTTTAAAGTATCAATCTTAGAGCGTTGCCCATTTAAATAACTGGTCTTTAATTTCTGACGTATTTCCTTATCAAAAATTTTTAATTCTAACGGACGTGATATTATAATTCCAATCATAATTGCCAACAAAATCCGTGGCAAGGCTTGCATAATTTGATGATTGGTAGAACCTGTTTTTTTGATACTTGCAACAATATATCTATCCATATTAAAAATTGCCAAGCCCCAAATCAATCCAAAAAATATAGCAAAGACTACCGCAATTGGATTTCCAGAAAACACAAAATACATGGCATATCCGCCAGAAAGACAGGCAAATAAAGCTGTAAAAAATATGGTTGCTCCAATGCCTACGTATTTATTATGCTCTGTAGAATTTTTAACTAAAGTTTCTATATGCGCACCAGAGCAAAACCAAAAAAAGTCGGTAATTTTTTTCATTGTTTGATATTATCAATTATCGTACAAAGAACGCAAAAACCTTAAAATATATATCCAAATCATTTAAACAAAGCTTCTACGTGTTATTAGGTATGTCAAATCGGGTAATTGGGTAGTAAAAAATACGCATTTATACGTATTTACATGTATAGCAATCTATTATACTTTTACTAAAAATACTTACACCATGAACAGAAAAAATTTCACTAAAGTAATTTTATTAATTGCAGTAATGCTTTTTGGCTTTAAAAGTTTCTCGCAAAAGAAACAGATTTTAACCGAGGAAGAGCAGGTACAAGAAGAAGTAGGTAAAGAAGTAGAAATAGCTTTTAAAAGCGAGCAATTTTTAAAAAAGATGAGCAAAAAGTTTCCAACTGTAAAAGGTTATATAGTTACCGATATCTCTGTAGTGCAAAATGGTAAAGTTGCTACCTTTTTTAAAGTAGATTCTGATATTAAGAACAATGATTTCTTTGAGTTTTTATCTGATTATCTACTGAATTACAAATTCAATTTTAAACTTCCAAAACAGCAAAAATATAAGATAAGACAAACAATAGAAATTTAAAATCAACTTAAAAATCACACAAACAAAAAAACCATGAACAAAAAAATTATTGCGCTTTCACTCTTACTGGTTAGTGGTGGGTTTGCGGCTAATGCACAATTTGGCAAATTAAAAGATAAACTAGGCGGAATGGTTGCTGGTAAAGGCAGTAAAATGTCTGGAAATTTTAAAACCGTTTGGGAATCAGAATTCTCAAATAAAGCTACCGTTTTAGCGGTTACAGGTTCAGGCGGAGATAGTTATGTTCTAGGTACGGATGAAAATTCGGCTTCCGTTTTAAATGGAGATGGTAAACAGGTTTGGGAAGGTGATTATAAAAATATTACCACCAATAAAACCAATAAATGCGATTATCAATATTCGGTTTGGAAAGATGGCGGTAAGGGCGGTTATCTTTTCCTTTTTGATGCCAGAAAATTAGGAACTGATAGAATTGCAGTAGTAGATATGGCAAACGGAAAAGAATTATGGAATAGTGAAAACTATCAAAACTTAATCCCTAAAGATAGAGGCACAATAGGAAGCAGCACTTCTGATTTAGAGACTGTTAAATATATTGATGAATTAGATGCTTTTTTAATTGCCCAAAAAGATGGGATGAATTTGGTTAAAGCAAAAACTGGAGAAAAAATTTGGGAAACCAAATTGATTAAAGGTGCAGTAGCGGAATACACTTATGATAAAGCAAAAAATGAAATTGTGATGCTTAACTATAAGCCAACTTTTTTAGGCGCTTTAATCAGTGGATTTAAAAATCAACTATTAAAAGTGAATGCCGCAAACGGAGAAATTATTTGGGATGCATCATTTAGAGGTACTGTAGAAAAGGAACTAGTAACCCGTAAACCTATTTTGGATCTTTGGTTAAAAGGTGATAAAGTATTTTTATGGTTAGATGGTATCCAAGTTTTTAATGCCAATAGTGGACAAAAAATGTGGGAAGTTGCCTATGAAAATGACATGGCAAAAAACAGTAAATTACCATTTGGGGGAAACAAAACCCAAAAAGAAATTTATAGAACCTTAGCTAAACCTTTGTTTACAGATGATGCAGTTTACATAGTAATTTTTGCAACCAGAGACAGAACCAAATATGTAGAAAAACATGAACTTACTACAGGTAAATTAATGTGGGCATCTGAAAAAATAACTGGTGCGTTCTCTATGCCAAATATTCATAAATCAGGAGATAAAATATTAGTGCAAGTAGGTGGAAAAGTTCAGGTTCAGGAAATTGAAACACAAACTGGGAGTAGTAGTTTAGCTGCCAGTGCCTTATCTGGGCCGTCTATTACTTATAAAATCTATTCTGATTATGTAAACCAAAAAAATAGTTTATTAGCACTAAATGATGCTGATGGTAAAACAGCATGGCGATCAGAAAAGTTTGATAAACGTATAACAGATATGATTATTGATAAAGATAAAACAGTTTTTGCTGGAGATGGCGATGAGTTTTATTCTTATGATATTGCTTCTGGAAAACAAAATTTTGATGTTAAACATGGCGATGCTAAAGTAGGAAAAGCTTTTGATGTGGTTGACTATGGCGATAATGTAGTTGTAATATCAGAAAAAGGTTTAGCCAGTTATAAAAAGGCAGATGGTAAAAGAAATTACGCAACCGATAAATTATCAGGAATTGATTATTGGTATGAGTTAAATGGAAATTTCTTTTTAAGAAACCAAAAAAACAGTAAGAATATCATCCATGGTATTAACATGGAAACCGGTGAAACTAAAGGTACAGTAGAATCTAAAGGTAAAGGCGGGAGCCCGGAATATGGAGATGGAATTGATATCTCTGAAGATGGTGAATATATATATGCTTTCAAAAATAAAAAAGTAGAAAAAATTAAAGTGAACAACTAAAAATCTATTGCTACATGTAGCAATTGTTTGTGGTACGGTTGCAACTTAGGTTGCAACCGTTTTTTATTAAATCTTAAAAAAAATCATGAAAAAAGTATTGATCATCTTTCTTTTATTCCCCATGATAAGCTTATGCCAACAGGTTCAGTGGGTATCTAAAGTGATAAAAAGTTCATCCGATTTAGGCGGAAAGCAATATAGTTCTAGAAGAGTAATTGGCAAACCAGATGTTTTCCCTCAAGGCGGAGATAGCCCTAATGCCTGGGCACCAAAAAATGCGCAAGATGGATATGATTTTATTGAAGTGGAATTTGAAAAGGCACAAACTGTAAAGCAAATAGCAATTTTCGAAAATTTGAATGTTGGTTGTTTTGTTAAAGTTTTAGCAGGTAATGGCGATGGAAAATATAAAGAAGTATTTAGAAGCTCTTTAAGTTATATGAATATGGATTTAGGCTTTATAGATAAAGGTTCTTCAGGCACAGATAGAACCTACTATTTTGGTCGCAAAAGAAGAAAAGTTGCAGCTGCATCTGATGTTAATAACAAACCAGGTGTAGAATATGCTAAATTAGAAGAACCGATAGAAAATGTTAAAGCTTTAAGAGTGGTTTTTAATTTTAAAAAATCTGCCGGAGATAAACAAATAGACGCTATTGGGATTTCTGATTCTGATAAACCCATTACTGCTGAAATTAATACGAGAAAGGAGCTAGAAAATTTAGAAAAACCTGTTATTATTTACAATACCGATAGTTATTTTCATTTAGAAGCATTAAGAAATAATAAGCTTTACATGAGCATTTATGATAATAAGTATGAAAAATCAAAAATTAATATCTTAGATATTTCTGACGTTAATAAACTTACGCTAACCCAAATGCCAGAAAGCATTAATAAAAATCCAGATCATAATTATATTGGTGCCATCATTGATAATAAATTTATTACCGGAGGTTCCACATACAAAAAAGGAACATCAGAAACTGGGTTTTATATATATAAACAATCTGATAATAATTTTACCCAAGAAAAACCACTTGAAATAGTTGCCTACAATAATTTTGATGATGTTGCAGATTTAACTTCGAATAAAGATGGTAGCATGATAGTGATGGCTGTAGAGTCTGATATTTCTCAAGGTGGAATGGATTTATATAGTGCAAAAATTAAAGAAGACGGCACTTATTCTCTCCTTCAAAATTTTGGCAAAAATATCAATTCTGCCAATAATGAATTATTACCTTTTTTATGTGATGATGATAAAACTTTATTTTTTATCAGTAATGGCATAAGTAGTTATGGTAACGAGGATATATATTACACGGTAAGATTAGATGATACCTGGAAAAAATGGAGTGATCCAATTAATTTAGGGAAAATAATTAATAATCCTCAACCTCAGGGTTCTATGGTTTATGATGATAAGAATGAAAACTTATATTATGTTACTTCCACAGCTGATAATTATCAATTGATGATGATTAAACTTCCTAAAAGCTATCTTTCCGGTAATTAATTAACAATTGATATTAAGCTTTAAAGGATGCGTTAACGATAGAAACGGCATCCTTTTTTTGCTTCTATCCAATTTGCAAATAGCAAAAAAAGATATAGTGAATAGCGTGTTAAAACGCCTAAATAAATGATAAACTTTGAATTCTTACTCAAAAATATAACCTAATTGTAAGTAAAATATAATACGCAAAGCTTTCCTATTAACAAATTTCTTTTTTTCTACCTTTGATAAAAACAATCAAACATGAAAGAGATATCAGTTTTAGAATTAAAACAATGGAAAGATGAAGCTAAAGATTTCCAATTGATAGATGTACGTGAACCTTTTGAATATGAAATGTCTAATATCGAGGGAGAAAATATCCCGTTAGCCGGTATTGTGATTGAGGCAGATAAAATTTCTAAAGATAAACCTGTTGTAATGCAATGTAGAAGTGGCGCAAGAAGTGCTGCAGCTATTAATCAATTAGAAAGTTTTGGTTATAATAATCTTTATAATTTAAAAGGTGGAATTTTAGCATGGGCAGCTCAAATAGATGATACTATTCAAGTTTATTAATGGGCAAGCACATCATCTTTAGTACAATTCTTAATATTTTATTGATAGTTTCTGCAATTGTAGGTTATTACGGCTTTAAAGCAGATAGCTTATTTATCGTTATCTTATGTGCTGCAGCTTTTGGACTAACTGTATTTTATAAGATTAAGCATACCAAAGCTGTGCAAAAAGAAATGAAGTATATTGCAGAATTAAAAGTGCAGAATAAAACTAAAAAGAAGAAATAACTCTTCTTTTAAAAATACAATCATGATACTAATCATACTCGGAATTATTGCCTTAACAATAGGCTTTGTATTGGCTAAACAACCTAATGATCAAGCCGATAAAGTAGGTAAAATTTTATATGTAATTGCCCCTATATTTATTCTGTTAGGATTCTTTACTGCTTGTTTTAAATCAATAGATCCAGGTCAAGTAGGAGTAAAAACCTTATTCGGAAAAGTAGATAACGATGTGATATCAAGTGGTTTAAATTTTGTTAATCCTCTGGTAGAAGTTACCGGTTTTGATGTTAGAACTCAAACCTACACTATGTCTGCAGATCATGAAGAAGGTGCAGTAAAAGGGGATGATGCGATTAGGATTTTAACCGCAGATGGTTTAGAGGTAGTAATAGATCTTTCTGTGCTTTTTAATGTAAAAAGTAATGAAGCGCCAAGAATATTAAAAGAAATTGGAACTGATTATTTGGATAAAATCGTTCGCCCGGTTTCACGTACCGCCATTAGGGATAATGCAGTTTCTTATGATGCTGTTGCACTTTATTCAACAAAAAGACAAGAATTTCAAAACAAAATTTACAAAACTATAGAATTAAGCTTTGCTCAAAGAGGCTTACAATTGCAACAATTATTAATTAGAAATATCACTTTGCCAGCATCTGTAAAAGCAAGTATAGAATCTAAAATTAATGCAGAGCAAGATGCCCAAAAGATGACTTTTGTACTTCAAAAAGAAAAGCAAGAGGCAGAGCGTAAAAGAGTAGAAGCACAAGGTATTGCAGACTATCAAAAAATACTTTCTACAGGTTTGTCAGATAAGCAGTTGCAATATGAAAGCATAAAAGCTCAACAAGCAATTGCAACATCGCCAAACGCTAAGGTTATCATTATGGGTGGCGGTAAAAACCCTGTAATAATTGGAGGGAATTAGTTATTATAGCAATTTGGCTACAATTGAATTCATTTTATAATAATTGGAAGGCAGTAAATTTTACTGCTTTTTGTTTTAAGGTTCATCATTAACTATCCATAAATTTTAATAATTAAATCGTCTTTTAGTACACTGCTTTTTGCTTTTAGCTCTCAAAAAAATGAATCCGTATCAACATAAAAAGCGCTGGAAATATCTTCTACTATTCTTTGCTATTATCATCGCAACATCTTCACTTTGGTATACCGATTTTTTAGTAAAAGGAATTTCAAAATCAGAGCGTACAAGAGCCGAAATTTGGAGCCAAAGTTTAAAAAAAATGTTTGCTACTGATAATGATGAGATGATGAATTATCTCTTCACAGTAAAAGATAGCTTGATAGTTCCTGCTATCGTAACAGACGATAAAGATTCTATTACAGTTTATACGGCTTTAGATACCACAAAAACTTATTATAAAATAGAGAAAAACAAAGTTTACGATCCTCGTTATTTTCAACGACAATTACGCATCATGAAATCTCAACATGATGCTATCATCATTGAAATGAATGGAAAAAAAAATTACGTTTATTATAAGGATAGCGATTTATTAAGTCAATTAAGGGTGTTCCCTTACGTTCAATTGTCTGTAATCGCATTTTTCTTATTAATTGCATATACTACTTTTAATTCGTCACGTAGGGCAGAACAAAATCAGGTTTGGGTTGGTTTGGCTAAAGAAACTGCACATCAATTAGGTACACCCATTTCTTCTTTAATGGCATGGATAGAACTGCTAAAAGATAAATTCAATGCAGAAAAAGATCCACTTATCCTGCAAATGGAACATGATGTAAAAAGATTAGAAATTGTTGCCGATCGGTTTTCAAAAATCGGCTCAATGCCTATTTTAACAAGTCATCCTATCTATCAAACCATTAAAGATTATGTAGATTATTTTAGCGTAAGGGTAAGTGATAAAATAGAATTTACCGTTACCGGTGATGAGATGCAAGAAGCATTAATTAATATCCCATTATTTGATTGGGTAATAGAAAATATCCTAAAGAATGCAGTTAATGCAATTGATGGCAAAGGAAAAATCTCTGTAAATATTATTGAAAATCTGGTAAAAGAACAGATATTTGTAGATATTACAGATACAGGAAAAGGAATTCCAAAATCAAAGTTCGAAGCCGTATTTCAGCCCGGCTTTACCACTAGAAAAAGAGGTTGGGGACTTGGACTTTCATTAACAAAAAGAATTGTAGAGAATTATCACAACGGGCAAATTTTTGTCAAAGATTCTGAAATAGGTAAAGGCACAACCTTTAGAATAATTATTAAAAGTAGTTTAAATTATGTACCAACCATTAAGTAACGAATACGCTCCTTTTTACGAAGGATATATTAAATTGGCTATGGCCGGCAATCAACCAATTTTAAAAAGGTTAAAAAGCCAACTCAACAGTATTGACGATTTTTTGGCTGATATACCAGAAAAGAAATACGACTATGCTTACGCCGAGGGAAAGTGGACAGTTAAAGAAGTGATTTCACATTTAATTGACACAGAAAGAGTAATGACTTACCGAGCAATGCGAATGGCAAGAAATGATCAAACTGAATTACCTGGATATGATCAGGATTTAATTGTGGCCAACACACCAATTGATAGATACGCTTACAGCGATTTGGTTGATGAATTGGTAATGTTACGCCAAGCAAATCTGTTTTTCTTTAAATCTTTATCTGATGAGGATATGAAGAAAAAAGGAACTGCAAATGGAAATAATGTTACCGTTGGTGCTATGTTGTTTATTATTTATGGTCATATAGAGCATCATTTTAATGTGATGAAAGAATTATATCTTAAAAAATGATCTGGTTCGAAAAACCCGATTTACAGGAACTAAATAACCGACCTAAAAATAACATTGGTGGGCTTTTAGGTATAGAATTCACTGAAATTGGAGACGATTTTATTAAAGCCATTATGCCCGTTGATGATAGAACCCGCCAGCCTTACGGCATTTTGCATGGCGGTGCCTCTGTTGTGTTAACAGAAACGTTGGGTAGTGTGGCTAGTAATCTAGTTTTAGATACCAACTTTAAAATGGGCGTAGGTTTAGAGGTTAATGCCAACCACCTGCGTCCGGTAAAATCTGGCTTTGTAACCGGAATTTGTACGCCAATCCATATAGGCGGCAAAACACATGTTTGGGATATTAAACTTTATAATGATAAAGGTAAGTTAACATGTATCAGCAGATTAACAATAGCCATAGTTCCCGTTGTCAAAATTTAAACATAATTTAATATAAAGGGCAAGTCCCTCTCCAACACACAAATCCAATTCACGGGTCGGGCTGCTTTCGGGTTCCGTAATTTTGGTTGGTGATTATGCACCAACCAAAATGTACCAAGCCTTCGCATCCCTCTTGCAAAAAAATAACCAACTAGCTTTAAAATACATACAAAAATATATACTTTTGTATATCAAAATTATATATCATGAAAAGTATTTTATTAAAAATAGATGATGAGCTTTTTGCAGAATTGGAAGATTCAATCCTAGAAACTAAAACTTCTAAAACGGCTTTTATAAAGAATTCTTTGAAAACAACTATTAAAGCTTTAAAAAGAAAAAAGCTTGAAATTGAATTGAGGAAAGAAATAGAAGAAATTAAAAAATATGATTTAGACAAGGAGCTAATTAAAGAATTTGAGGTAGCTTCTTTAGTTGATCTCCAAAAATTCTTTGATGATGGAGCCAATTAGGAAATTTGAAATTTGGATCGCAGATTTAGAACCAAGTTTTGAATCTGAACCAGGAAAAACAAGGCCAGTAGTAATAATTCAAAGTAACTTTATTAATCAATTAAAGCACACATCATATTTGATTTGTCCAATATCTTCACAGCAAAGAACTACAAAAGGTAAACTTAGGATATTTACAAAATCGACTCCTCTAAATGGTTTGAATAAAGATTCTTATATTTTAGCAGATCAAATTAGATCAGTTGATATCAAAAGATTAAAAGAAAAAGTAGGCTCTATCAATGAAGATACTGCCAAATTATTAACAGAATCGATTAAAATACTATTAGATTTTTAATTTATCTCATCAAATATTCTTTAAAATCTTCAAAGCTATTTCTCATCTCCAAACTTTTATGCTCTTTTTTATAAAGCTGTGCAACTTGTTTTGGCTCATCAAAAAGAATTCTTAGTTCAGCAAAAACATCTGGAAATTTACAAGGATGTGCCGTTGCTAAAACTATATAAGCTGTTTTTTCTTGGTTTGGGTGTAATAATTTATCTGAAGTTACTGCTAAACAGCCCGTTGCCGTATGTGGGCAAATTATATAACTATTGGTGTTATGCACATAATAAATTGCCGATTTAATTTCTTCATCAGTGTAAGAATAACCTTTTAGTTTTGTTTTTAAAAGTTCTAAATCGTTATTAAACATATCTAAAACCCGTACAAAATTACTTGGGTTACCAACATCCATAGCATTGGCTAATGTTTGTATAGAAGGGCGAGCTTTATAAATGCCTGTTTCTAAGTATTCTGGAACAACATCATTACTATTTGTAGCAGCAATAAACTTAGTGATAGGTAAACCCATTTTATAGGCCATCATACCTGCTGCAATGTTACCAAAATTGCCACTTGGCGTTACAAAAATCAGATTTTCATATTTATCTTTTAATCTTGCATAAGTATTTGCGTAATAAAACATTTGAGGAATTAACCTGCTAATATTTATAGAATTTGCAGATGTTAAGTTTAACTTTTCATTTAATTCTTTATCATGAAAAGCAGTTTTGACTAATGCTTGGCAATCATCAAAAGTACCATCAATAGCAATAGCCTCTATATTATTTCCATTTGTAGTTAACTGCAACTCTTGTATAATACTTACTTTTCCTTTTGGGTAAAGAATAGTCACTTTAATGCCCGGAACATTTAAAAACCCTAAAGCAACTGCGCCACCAGTATCGCCAGAAGTGGCTACTAAAATTTGAATTTCCTTCTTCTCTTTTTTAAGAAAATGCGCCATGATACGGCTCATAAAACGCCCACCAAAATCTTTAAAAGCTAAAGAAGGGCCATGGAAAAGTTCTAAAATATAAAAATCTCTTTCTAATTGATGTAAAGGAGCTTCAAAATTTACTGTTTCATAAATAATAGTTTTTAAATCTTCTGCAGAAATATCATCTTTCAATAAAGCGTAAGCCATATCAAAAGCTATCTCTGGAAAAGATTTTGTATCCCAATTAGCCATCACCTCTTTATCAATCTGGGGAAAAAAAGTGGGCATATATAAACCCTTATCAGCTGGGAGACTATTAAAAACCGCAGTTTCAAAATCAACAGATAAGTCTTTATTATTTGTGGAGTATAGTTTCATTTTAGTTGGTTTGGTGGTTGGTTTGTTAGTTTTTCAGCGGTTAATAATAGTTTAACAAACTAACCACCTAATCCCTAGCAAACTAAATAACAATAGGTCCTTTTTCATTTATTTCTGATAAATATATATTACTGTCAATACCTAATTTAGTAAGCATTTGCTGCATTTCTTCTAAAGATTTTTGGGCATTTTCTTTCGATTTAAACAAAGAAAAAACAGTTGGACCTGAGCCTGAAATCCCAAATCCTAAAGCACCATTGGCCATTGCCAATTCTTTCATGTTATCAAACTCAGGAATTAAAATAGAACGTATCGGCTCAATAATTACATCTTTCATGCATCTTCCCAGCAAATCGTAATCATGTGTATAAAGTGAACTTACTAAGCCAGCAATATTTCCCCATTGTGTAACAGCATCTTTCAATAAAACTTTTGAGCGGATAATTTGTCTTGCATCACGAGTTGGAACATCTACATGAGGATATAAAAGCGCACAAAATAATTTGGGAACAGGAAGTTGGATAACCTCTAAAGGGTCGTAGCTTTTTATTAAAGTAAAACCACCAAATAGTGCAGGGGCAACATTGTCTGCATGTCCATGTCCACAAGCTAATGCTTCACCTTCCATTGCAAAAGGTAATAATTCTAGTTTGGTTAAAGGTTGCCCTAAAAGTTCATTTGCGGCAAATAAACCCGCTACCGCACTTGCAGAGCTAGAACCTAAACCGCTTCCCATTGGCATTTTCTTCTTCAATTTGAGGTTAAAGCCAACATCCTCACGCCCTAATTTTTTTAATAAGCTGATAATACTGGCACTCACAGTATTTTTTTCTGGGTCTAAGGGTAATTTCCCCTCATCACCTTCAATAGAATTAATGTTGACGCCTGGATGATCGATCATTTCCATCTCCAATTCATCACCAGGTTGGTTCACTGCAAAACCTAAAATATCAAATCCGCAAACCACATTGGCTACAGTTGCCGGAGCAAAAACTTTTATTGATTTCATTAGCTTCATCCTAAATCCTTCTCCAAAGGAGAAAGACTTGCTTTTAACATTTAATATTTTCTTTTTTAGCCTTTCGCTTTTAGCCTTTGGCCTTAAGCTTTAGAAGCCCCCACTTTTACCAAATCTGCAAAAACACCGGCTGCCGTTACCGCAGCGCCAGCACCCGGCCCTTTTACCACCATTTGCGTTTCGTTATATCTATCGGTTGTAAAAGCAATAATGTTATCACTTCCAGAAAGTGCGTAAAATGGATGATCCATTCCAACAGATTGCAAACTGATTTCTACTTTTCCGTTTTCCATTTTACCTATATACCTTAATACTTTTCCTTCTGATTCAGCATCGGCTTTAAGCTTTTCAAAATAATTGTTTGCGTTTTGTAACTCCAAATAGAAATCAGTAACACTTGCTGCTTTTGAAGCAGCTTCTGGGATAATCGCTCCTAGTTTTACATCGCTTGCTTCTAACTCAAAACCTGCATTTCTTGCTAAGATTAACATTTTACGCATAAAATCAATTCCACCTAAATCATCTCTTGGGTCGGGCTCTGTAAAACCTTTTTCTTGCGCTAATTTTACTACATCATGGAAATTTGCATTTCCTTTAAAATTATTAAAAATGAAAGAAATGGTTCCAGAAAGTATGGCTTCTATTTTAGAAATTTTATCTCCACTAATGATCAAATCATTTAAGGTTTTGATAATTGGTAAGCCTGCTCCAACATTGGTTTCATAATAAAAATCGACACCATGTTTTTGGGCAGTTTCTCTTAAATCGGCAAATTGTGCGTATTCTCCAGAGTTTGCAATTTTATTACAGGTAACTACAGATATATTTGCTTCAAAAGCTTGCTTGTAAAATTTTGAAGGATATGGACTTGATGTGTTATCAATAAAGACACAATTAGGCAAATTCAATGCCTTCATCTGTAAAATAAATTCTTCTAAATTGGCTTTCGCCGAGGATTGTTCTAAACGCTCTTGCCAATTTGATAAATCAATACCATCTGCATCTACCAACATTTTTCTGGAGTTTGACAATCCCAAAATTTTGATGTTTATAAGATTTTTCTTAGCTAAGAAAGCTGCATGACCTTTAATTTGACTCAACAATTCTTTGCCGATATTACCAACGCCCACCATAAATACGTTTAAGGTTTTTTGTAACTCTGCAAAAAAAGCGTCATGTACAGCATTTAATGCTTTAGATAAATCGGTATTGTATATAATTACCGAAATATTATATTCTGATGAACCTTGCGCTATGGCAACAACATTAACCCCATTTCTGCCTAATGAATAAAAAAGCTTACCAGAAATACCTGGAGTTTTCTTCATGTTTTCGCCAACTATAGCTAATATAGAGAGGTCGTTCTCTACTTTTACAGGTTCTAATTTTCCAGCTAAAAGCTCTAATTCAAATTCTTGTTCAATTAAAGTTTTTGCTTTTACGGCATCATCAGGGTTTACCGCAAAAGTGATAGAATGTTCTGAAGAAGATTGGGTAATTAAAATCACGTTTACTTGCTCTCGCGAAAGCAAAGAAAATAGTCGTCCACTAAAACCTGCTTTACCAACCATTCCGCTACCTTCAATATTAACGATACTAATTTGGTCAACTGAAGAAATACCCCTAATTGTGGTATTTGATGGTTTTAAATCATGTTTTATAAAAGTACCTGCAAAAGTTGGTTCAAAAGTATTTTTTATAACGATTGGAATTTTCTTTAAAAAAGCCGGAATCATGGTTGGTGGATAAATCACTTTTGCACCAAAAAAAGAAAGTTCCATGGCCTCGGTATAGGAAAGCTCTTCCATAGAAAAAGCTTTTTTAACACGGCGTGGGTCAGCGGTCATCATTCCGTTAACATCTGTCCAGATTTCTATTTGGCTCACATTTAAAGCTGCGCCAAAAATAGCGGCAGTATAATCGCTTCCGCCTCTTCCTAAAGTAGTTGTCCTGTTTTTGTTATCACTAGCAATAAAGCCAGTTGCAACAATTAAATCATCTTTATGAGAATTAAAATAATCGGAAACCAATAAATTGGTTTGTTCAAAATCTACTTTTGAGTTTCCGAAGCTGCTATCAGTTTTAATAATAGTGGAGGCATCTAAGAATTCTGCTTGTTTATCTCCGTTTTTTAAAATCCTGCTAATCATTAAAGCGGAACACTTTTCGCCGAAACTGAGCACCATATCCTTAGTTTTAGCGCTTAACTCTTTCAAAGCAGAAATGCCTTGCAAAATATCTTCTAACTCTTGAAAGTAAAGTTTAAGTTTGGTGATTACTTGGTTTTGCTGTTGTAAGGGCACCAATTCTTTAACGATTGTAAAATGTCTTTTCTCCAAATCGGCTAAAGCTGAGGAAAAATCAATTCCTATAACAGATTCTTCTGCCATTTTGAGCAAAATATTAGTAACACCGCTCATGGCAGAAACAACCACTATTATTTTTTCGTTTTGAATCAGATTGCTTTCTACAACCTTTTTCAATGCTTTTAATGATTCTACGGAACCTACGGATGTTCCTCCGAATTTTAAGATTTTCATTTTGTTTATATAAAAAAAGCGCCTACCGATATATTCGGAAGGCGCTCTGTATGTTTTAAACCATATACTACCTCCCTTACGCTTTATGCGTTATGGTTGTTGTAGTGTATGTGTTTGTTAAAATCATTGCTTGTATTATTTCTGTTGCCAAAACTAAGCTTTCAAATTTTAAATGCAAATTTTTTAAAAGATAATTTTAATTTTATAAATTATTTTTTGAGTTAATTGCTTTAAGTTTTGAAGTTCATTATATCCCCGTTAGTGCGTTAACGATTGAAGTGGCATCCTTTTTTGCTTTTTCAGCAAAAAAGATACAACGGAAAGCGTGTTAAAACGCCCAAAACAATAAAAATTTCTTCTACTTATTTTGAAGAATCAAAAAGAAGGCAATTAAATAATAAGATTCTAATTATACGTATGAATCAATTAAAATTTTTAAATAATGGTGGCGAAATGGGAACTCTTATCCGTGAAAAGGATTGGTCTCAAACTGCTATAGGTAAGCCCGAAACCTGGCCTCAAAGTTTAAGAACCGCTTTAAGCATTATTTTAAGTTCTAAATTTCCACATTTTATATTTTGGGGAAAAGATTTGCTTTGTTTTTATAATGATGCTTACCGACCTAGTTTAGGAAACGATGGAAAGCATAAGACCATCTTGGGCAAAAAAGCAGTTGATGCATGGCCAGAAAGTTGGAATATAATTGAGCCATTAATTAATGAAGTTTTTAAAACGGGAAAGGCCACTTGGAGCGAAAATCAAATCATACCAATTTTCAGGAATAATAAAGTAGAGGATGTGTATTGGACGTTTAGTTACAGTCCCATATTTGATGAATCTGATTCTATAGCAGGTGTATTAACTACTCTTGTAGAAACTACAAAAGAAGTTATAGCCCGTAAAGAGCTTGAAATAGCAAATCATCAATACCATGAAAATATTATGCAGGCACCAATGGCCATGTGTATTTTAGAAGGAGATAATTTTGTTGTAGAAATTGCTAATGATTTGATGCTAGAAATTTGGGGAGTTAAATCCAGTCAAGTTTTAAACCAACCTATTTTTGAAGGATTACCCGAGGCAAAAGGGCAAGGTCTGGAGGATTTACTGAGTCAGGTTTACGAGACAGGAATCAAATTTGAAGCCAATGAAAGACAAGTAATATTGCCAAGATTAGGCATTCCCTCAGCTATTTATCTTAATTTTCTTTATCAACCTATTAAAGATGTAAACGGGCAAGTAAATAGTATTTTAGCAATAGCAACAGACGTAACTACCCAAGTATTAGCCAGACAAAAAATTACTGAAAATGAAGATAAACTTAAAATTGTTATCGAAACCAGTAAACTAGGTGTATGGGAATATGATTTTAGGGTAAATTCAGGTTTCTTTTCTGATAGATATGCTCAGATTTTTGGATTTGAAAACAATGAACAATTATCTCAGGAAAAGATAAGAGAATTGCTTTACCCTGAAGATGAAAAAATCAGAGAAATTGCAGATAAAAAAGGGATAGAAACAGGTACCCTATATTATGAGACTCGTATTTTTTGGGAAGATAGATCTTTACATTGGATAGAAGTAAACGGCACCATGTTTTATGATGAAAATAAACCATCAAAAATGATTGGCACCATCAAAGATATTACAGAAGATAAAAAATTTGAAAAGGATTTAATAGAAAGAGAAGAAAAATTTAGGCTTTTGGCTGATGAAATGCCCCAATTTGTTTGGACAGCAGATAGCGAAGGTCTTTTAAATTATTTTAATAAATCGGTTTATAAATTTACTGGTTTAGATGAAAATACCATTACTGGTGATGGATGGGTAAATATTATACATCCTGATGATAGAGAACGAAATTTTCAAGTTTGGAAAAACTCAATTGATAAAGGCATAGATTTTATATTTGAAAATCGTTTTATAGATAAAAATGGAGACACAAGATGGCAATTGAGTAGGGCAAAGCCATTAAAAGATAATGATGGAAACATTACAATGTGGGTGGGTACAAGTACTGATATTCAAGACATTAAAGAGCTTGAAGAGCAGAAGGATTTTTTTATAAGTATGGCCAGCCATGAGCTTAAAACACCAATTACATCTGTTAAAGGTTACGTTCAACTTTTAAAAAGTAAATACAAAAATAGTGATGACGCATTTTTAAATAATGCCTTAAACATTTTAAATAGACAAGTTAATACGCTTTCAACTCTAATAATAGATTTGCTAGATGTCTCTAAAATTAAATCTGGTAGTTTATTATTAAAAAAGTCTAGATTTTCCATTAACGTTTTGATAGAAGATGTAATCCAAGAAATACAACACATCAATCCTAAGCATCAAATTATTTTTCGCAAAGAAGCAGAAGAAAATGTTTTTGCAGATAGGGAAAATATCACTCAGGTGTTGGTCAATTTTCTCACAAATGCGATAAAATATTCTCCAGATTCTTTAAGTGTTCAGGTAAAATCTTCAATAGAAAAAGATGGCGTTAAAATTTCTATAACGGATAAAGGAATTGGATTAAAAGAAATAGATCGCAAAAAAGTTTTTGAGCGTTTTTACAGAGTGGAAGGTAAAAATGAAAAAACATTTCCAGGTTTCGGGATTGGTTTATTTATAGCCTCAGAAATTATCAGAAAACATGAGGGAAAAATTGGAGTGGATAGTAAAATTGGAGAAGGTTCTACATTTTATTTTGAACTGCCAATAGAAAAATAAGATACAAATACCCTGAAAATTAATTCTAATCGTTTTTTAAGTATAAAACCATTTTCTGTTCTAAAAGAGCCTCTTTTTTACCAGAAGCTTCTTCCCTTTAATTTTACCAACCAAAAAAGCAAAACAAGGCAAATCAGGTTCAGATAGATGTGTTTTAGCTGTTTACCAACATCATAAAAAAATCATTATAAAAACAGCTTACCTTTGCAACATGAAATATCAATTAGGAGAGTTTGTACGCTTTGTAGATGAAAAACGAGAAGGGTTTATCACCAAAATAATAAGTGAGGAAATGGTGGGCGTTACAGGGGAAGATGATTTTGAAATACCTGTAATGATTAATAATTTGACTAGAGTTCACGGACATAAAACTAATCCAGAAAGCATTAAACTAAATTCACAGATAATAGTAGTAGAAAAAGATTTTATTGAAAAAGGCATTTTTTTAGCCGCTATAACTGATAAAAATAAAGCTTCTATAGTTCATTTCCATCTGGTTAATCAAACTTCTTATCAAGTTTTAACAACGTTTAAAACATCACAAAAGCAAGTTTTTAAAGGGGAATTTGCCGATAAAATTTTGTCAAACTTTTCAGTTAAAATATATTCTTCATCATTAGCAGAATTGGATGTTTGGCCACAATTCCATTTTCAAGCATTATTTTTTACCGCTCAAGATAAGCCTCAATCTAAACCCTTAATTTTCGATATCAGCTTTAAAGCGAAGGATTTTGCAGGTAGTAAAACACAAATTCCAATTTTAAAAGAAAACGGGTGGCTTTTTAGAATGGATGAAACAACTATCAAAATAGATGCAGAAAAACTAAAAGAAGCATTTTTTAAACCTTCCGAAGAGAAAAAGCAAGTCGCAAAGCCGGCAAAAGAAATTGATTTACACATAGAAAAACTGCGTGACGATTTTCATTTTTTAAACAAACAAGAAATGTTAGATATACAATTAGCAAAGTTTGAAGAAAGTTTAGATGCCGCAATTGTCCATCAGTTTGAGAAAATCATTTTTATACATGGTGTCGGAAATGGAACATTGCAACATCAAATTCATAAAATTGTAAGTAAACACCCACAAGTAAAAACTTTTATGGATGCACAAAAAGAAAAATTTGGTTATGGCGCTACCGAAGTGATTTTTAAATAAAAGCTATTAATTTAATAATCAATCACGTAAAAAATATTTCATATATTTAATGGTTAAACTATATTCCATTAAATATGAAAAAATTAATTACCCTCCTCTTTGTTGTTTTTGCTCTACAAACATTTGCGCAAACAGATGTGCTTAAACAACAAATTTCAAAAAAGGCTGACGCCATAGAAAAGAAAATTATTACCTGGCGCAGAGATTTTCATGAACATCCCGAACTAGGTAACCATGAGTTTCGCACTTCTAAAATCATTGCAGATTATCTAAAATCTTTAGGCATTGAAGTGAAAACTGGAGTAGCAAAAACTGGTGTAGTTGGAATTTTAAAAGGGGATAAACCTGGTCCAGTTGTAGCTTTAAGAGCAGATATGGATGGTTTGCCAGTAGTAGAACGCACACCTGTTCCGTTTGCATCGAAAGTAAAAACACAGTTTAACGGTCAGGAAGTGGGTGCTATGCATGCCTGCGGTCATGATTCTCATATGGCAATATTAATGGGTGTTGCAGAAGTGCTTTCATCAATGAAAAATGATTTAAAAGGAACTGTAAAGTTTATTTTTCAACCTGCCGAAGAAGGTCCGCCATTTGGCGAAGAAGGAGGAGCAGAATTAATGGTAAAGGAAGGTGTGATGGAAAACCCACATGTAGATGCTGTTTTTGGTTTACATATTAATTCACAAACTGAAGTTGGTAAAATCACCTATCGCCTTGGCGGCACAATGGCGGCTGTTAACGATATGAAAATTACAGTAAAAGGAGTTCAAGCTCACGGAGCTTATCCTTGGTCTTCTGTTGATCCTATTGTTGTTTCTGCACAAATCATAAACTCATTACAGACTATTGTAAGTAGAAATTTAAACTTAACTGAAAATGCAGGAGTTGTGACTATTGGTTCAATTCATGGAGGACTAAGATCTAATATCATCCCAGAAGAAGTTGTAATGATGGGAACGGTTCGTAATTTGAGCAAAGAAGATGAAAATATGTTTATCAATCGTATAAAAACAATTGTCACAAAAACTGCGGAAGCTGCAGGGGCAACCGCAGAAGTGAAAATTCCCTTTAGCGTTCATTATCCAGTAACTTACAATGACCCTTCGTTAACCGCAAAAATGTTACCTACTTTAGAAGCTGTAGCTGGTAAAGAAAATGTTTTATTGAGGCCAGCCGTAACTGGGGCAGAAGATTTCTCCTTTTATCAAGAAAAAGTGCCAGGACTTTTTATTTTTTTAGGAGGAATGCCTAAAGGACAAGATCCATTAAAAGCACCATCGCACCACACGCCAGATTTTTTTATTGATGAAAGTGGTTTTACTTTAGGTGTTAAAGCTTTAGCAAATTTAGCAGTTGATTATATGAATGGAGGGTTAAAATAGATTTATTTTAGAGGGAAAGTTTATTGTACAAACCAACG
>JBBRYE010000016.1:0-38503 GCA_038237895.1 Sphingobacteriales bacterium
AGTTGAAACTACAGGCAATCCGGTAAGACTAGATCTTATTCCAGATAGAATGATTATAGATGGAGAAGGTTGGGATGCTGTTCCGGTTACCGTAAGAGTATTAGATTCAAAAGGAAGACCTATAGAAACATCTAATGTTCCAGTAAAATTTGAACTTACCGGACCAGGTAACATAATAGGTCTCGGAAACGGGAACCCCAATTCGCATGAACCTGAAAAAGGAAATATTCATACTTTGTATAATGGCCTTGCACAAGTAATCTTGCAAAGTAAATCAAATAGTAGCGGAAATTTATCTCTTAAGGCAATTTCACCAGGTCTTAAAGATGCTGTGGTTAATATTACTGTTAAAGCTTCTCATCAAATTCCTGTAGTACCAACACCAAGTTCTGCACTTGTTGTAGATAAATGGCTTGTTTCAAAAGTTACATTAGAAAGACCTGATCCTCATCAGACAATAGCGAGTTTTGATATGAACAGCTGGGCTCCAACTTCAACAGGAGAGCTACACGCGTTAAATAAGGGTAGATTTTTAATTTATAGAAGCTCATTTACACCATATTCCGATCAGCAGGCACTTGGAAGTGTTTTAATAATAAAGCAGGTAGTTGGCAAGGCAGAAGTTTATGTTAATAAAAAACTAATGTTAACTAAAGACTATTTTGAAACGAATAATATTAGTATTATTCTTCCTCCAGGTGAAGGTGAACATATTATAAGTGTGTTATTAGAAGGTGAACCAAATCAAAATGTAGGGTTAGGAGGAATTGTGATTCAATAATAATATTTACAAAAGGGTAGTTTGAACCAAATTAATTCTTTTGCTTATTATGGAAAAAGGACTTTAGTGTGTTCTGAAAAAACAATTAAATATAAAAATATGTCAAATAGGGGATAAAATCAATATCCAATTCGTTCAATTATTATTAATATGAAAATTTATAGAAAAAGCATCATTTTATTTTGTTTTGTAATTTTTGCTCTAAAAATTAGTGCGCAAAATTATAAACCAACAGCACAAAATCTTGAGGCAAGAAAATGGTTTGAGGATGCAAAATTTGGTTTATTTATACACTGGGGTGTTTATAGTACTTTAGCAAATGGCGAGTGGGTTATGCATACCCAAAAGATTGCTAAAAAAGATTATGAAAAGTTACCTGCCTTTTTTAATCCCACCGAGTTTAATGCTAAAGAATGGGTTTCTATGGCAAAAGCCGCAGGAATGAAATATATTACAATAACCACTCGGCATCACGATGGATTTTCCATGTATAATACAAATCAATCAGACTGGAACATCATAAAGCTTACTCCTTACAAAAAAGACCCTATTAAAAGTTTAGCAGACGAGTGTCATGCTCAAGGAATTAAATTATTTTTTTATTATTCCTTATTAGATTGGTATCGTGACGATTATTTTCCACTAGGCAATACCGGGCAATTTTCTGGCAGGCCAGATAAAGGTGATTGGAATAATTACCTTAACTTTATGAATGCGCAGTTAACAGAATTATTAACTAATTATGGTGAAGTTGCAGGTATTTGGTTTGATGGATTTTGGGATAAAAAGGATTCGGATTGGAAGTTAAATGAAACTTATGAGCTTATTCATAAGCTGCAACCTCAGTGTTTAATAGGAAATAATCATCATGAAGCAATTAAAGAAGGTGAAGATTTTCAGATGTTTGAGAAAGATTTACCCGGTGCAAACACAGCAGGTTTTAATAAAGAATCTGTCATTGGTAGCCTACCTTTAGAAACATGTGAAACTATGAATAACTCATGGGGATTTAACCTTAAAGATGATAAGTATAAATCGGCGAAAGATATTATACATTATTTAGTAAAAGCAGCAGGCAATAATGCTAATTTATTAGTGAATGTAGGACCTATGTCTAATGGCAAAATCCAGCCAGAGTTTATAGATACCTTGCAAAAGATAGGTAAATGGTTGGCTAAATATGGCGAAACAATTTATGGTACTAAGGCAGGCCCAATAGCTCCACGTTCTTGGGGAGTAACCACTCAAAAAAACAATAAAATATACGTACATCTATTAAATCCTGAAGATAATGCTCTGCTTTTACAAGGTATTTCCCAGAAAATTAAAAGTATAAGTATTTATGGAACTAGTAGTAAGTTAAAATTTCAACAGGATAATTTAGGTATAACAGTAATGATACCGAAAATACTTCAGGATTATGATACTATTTTAGTTCTGGAATAAATATTCAAATCAGTAATACTTTTCTCTCTAATATCAATTGCTAATTGAAAATTAGTAATTGATAATTCAATAGATTAGTAATGTCCTAATTCGTATTGAATTTTAGTTACTATTGGGAACGTTCCTATAAAATGGGAACATTCCCGTTTAAAATTACCCAATAAATCAGGTGTTGAATTTATATATCCTAATACTTTTGATTAAATAAATTATTTAACCAAATAAACCAATTATCATGAAGAAATTTTACGTTCTAATTTTTTGCGCTTTTATTTCATTAGAGTGCTTTTCTCAAAATGTTGTAATTAACAAAGTTCTTAATTCTGGTGTTGCAGCTGGGACCGGAGATGCTGTTGAATTGATAGTTGTAGGAGCTCACCCTTTAGCTACAGTAGATTTAAGAGGTATGATGATTAAAAATTATACAGCAAATGGAGCTACTGATGCTGGTGGTTGTTACACCTTTACTACCAATGCTTTGTGGTCTAATGTTAAATCTGGAACCATCATTGTGTTAAGAAGAAATACTGCTTCTACTGATGTAAGTATAACCGCAGGAACAGATTTTAATTTGGATATAAATTTAGATGATGCGACTTATTTTACTGCGGGTACTAATGCAATGAATATCATCAGTGCTGATATGGTTCTTATCAAAGCAGCTGGGAGTACGGCAGCAGGTGAAACAGGCGCAATACATGCGCTATCTTTTGGTAATACAAATCCTACAACACCATTTACAAATGTTACAAGCCCAAAATTACGAACAGTTACAAGTATGGGTACTGCAGGCTCTTTTGCTTATGTTGCCAATTTTAATGGGTTTTTATCAGATTTTAATAGTGCTACTCCACCAGCAGGATTAAACGTAGCTACGCCAACTAATGCCGATGTAATATCTGGAGGAATTAGTTTAGGTACCCCAACTGTATTAGCAAGTGGTAATTCTAGAAACAGCAGGTTTGTAAATATTTTAAGACCAAGTGTGGTTATAGAATCAGTTTACAATAGTGGGCTGACAAATGGAATAGGTGATGTAATTAAACTTAAAGTTTTAAGTGCATCAAATCTAGATATGAGGGGAATGTTTATTAAAGACTTTAAAACTAATGGCACTGCTTCTAATATATATTATAAGTTCAGCGATGCTGTGGGTTCAATTTTTGCAAGTGTTCCTTCTGGTACTGTAATTACGTTAACAAGAGCAGCTTCGGGAACTAGCGCAGATGTTAACAGTGCAGATCTAACTTTAGATTTGTTACTCATTAATACAGTAAATGCAAGTAGTACAGAAATTAATTCTACCAATACAGATGCCACAAACTTTTTTGATGTTGATGAAAATGATATGGTCGTTCTGCAGCCTTCAGCAGATAATAACCTGAACTTAAACGCTGAAGCAATTGTTGTTCATGCAATGGCTTATGGTTCTGTTTTTTCTACGGCAGCTTCTAAATATGAGTTAATTGGTTTTGGCCCGAAAGTAGGTATTGCAACAGCAGTACCAGCTGATGCGAAAATTGAAGTTCAAAATACTAGTAGCCCAATAAATTACTATAATAGTAATTTATCCGTTGCTTTTAATGTGTTGCCTGTAGAATTAATATCATTCACAGCAAAAAAACAATTAAACTCGGTTATTCTTAAATGGAATTCTTTAAGCGAAAGTAACAACGCCAGATACGATATTTATAGAGCTGACAATGGTGTTGATTTTATTAAGCTAGCTTCTGTTAATGGAGCTGGAACATCATTAAAAGAATTAAATTACAGTTATAACGATAACAATCCTTTAGCTGGCGATAATTATTATAAGCTTGTTCAGGTTGATTTTGATGGTAAAGAAAAAGTATTAAAGATCATAGTTTTAAATAATAGTTTAGAGTCTTTAAATGCCTACATTAATAATAACATTTTAATTATTAATGCTTTTTCAGCTAAGCAGCAAACAGCTAACATTTCACTTTACAATACTAATGGTCAAGTATTATATAAAGAGTCACTTAACCTTCAAAAAGGATCTAATGCATTATCTTTAGAAATTAAGAACGATGCCTCATTTTATATCCTTAAGGTACAACTAGACAATGATATTTTAGTAAGAAAGGTAGCTAACATTACTTTTTAATTTTATTTATTCTTTACTAATAAATAATTAAACAGCATTTAAATCAATTTAAATGCTGTTTAATTATCTGGTCGTTTCACATATTCTATTCCTTTTTCAATTCTGTATAAATAATTAATCTTTCTATTTAGGTAAAGAATAATAAACGTTTTTAAATGAAAAAAAATAATTTTCTGGTAGTTTTATCAATTTCACTAGTATTACTTTCATGTAAAGAAACATTATTAAATTCTGATAATACCGTTCTTAATTCTACAACTTTTGGTCCTCCTGTAGGTCAAAATTATCAATTACTTTTTGAAGATGAGTTTAATGGAAATAGTTGTGATGACAATTGGTTTCCTAGAGTTGATTCTACTTATGCAAATGGCAAATCAAGAAATAGAGCAGAGAATGTTAGCATTGAGAATGGAATGGCAGAAATTAGTTACCGCCAAATAAGTAATAACCCTGTTGTACATACAGGCGGAGGTTTAATTTCGAGAAAATTATTTGGCTATGGATATTATGAAGCTCGTATAAAATTTTTCAAACAATCTAAAGGGTTTCATCAGTCTTTTTGGTCTTTAGCTAGTGGTGTCACTAGTTTTTTAAGACTTTCATTTGAGGCAGGGCTTTACCCTCGTTTCAGTACAGTAATAGAAATTGATGGGGTTGAGTTTGATTCAAAACCTGGCTCACAAATAGAAACCAATAATCTAACCTACATACCTACACGTAGAAGTCAAGGAGCAAGAAAAGTAGGTGCACCAGCTAGCGAATGGGTCGTTATTGGTTATGAATGGCTTCCTGGGAAGATTAAATATTATGTAGATGGAATTTTAAAAGATGAAATAAATCTTACAGGCGACTTTAACGTTTACAGCCCACAAAATATTTGGATAACAGGGTTAGCTACACCAACTTTTGTAAGTCCAGAAACTAGCTATTTTGATTTTGGAGGACATGAACCTTTAACTATTCCTGATGCTAAAATGCAGGTGTCTTATGTTAAATATTGGGCCAAACCTAGTATTGGTCTAAACTTATTAGGTAATGGTTCTTTTGAATATATACAGCAAGTAAGCACAACGGTATCTAGAGGATTTGAAGATCCTATAGGATGGATAGAACCTTTTGCACCGTTTGTTTCTGGTTTTAATAGGGATGCAAGTAGAGTTGAAACAGCAAGCGATTCTAAAGAAGGCAGTAATAGATTAATGCACCTTGCAACAATTCCTTATTTAACAACAACAAAACAGATATTAAATGCCATTCCAAATGGAACATATAAGCTAACAGCTTGGGTAAAAAGCTCCGCTCATTCTATTCCTTCTAACATGAGTTGCTCAGGCTTTGGTAATACAGAAAAATTCATAAACATACCAATATCTAATAATTGGGTGCAAATAACGATAGACAATATCAATGTTACTACAAATCAAGTAAGTATATCATTTAATTCTACAGCCCAAGCTAATGAATGGATATATGTTGATGATGTAGTTTTTAAAGCCAAATAATTATTTAAAAGTATTTAAAATACTTTTTTAAGTTTTCTAAAGGCTAAAATAATACTTTTATATAAAAGCTTCATTAATAAAAGTTGTACAGGTTGAAATACCAGAGATTGCTTTAAGTAAAAAGGTAATTTGTTTATACAGTAATAAGCATAAAGTTTAAATCAAAAATTAGATAAAAAAATAAGCTTTAGATATTTAAAAGCATGTTTATAAATTATTTAACTAGATAGGTTTTTTGAGGTCTGCAATGCGATTTTTATCATTTTTAATCGCATTATTTCACTAAACCTAAATGAGGGAAGGTAAATGCTAAAACTAGCAATCACTTTTTCGGCTTTATATATTGGAGTAGCAATTCCAGTAATTTGAACCGTATCTTCAATAAGCGCATATCCTTGTTTCTTAATCAGTTCAACTTGTTCAAATAGTTTTATTCTACTCGCAGCTTCTGGCCAAATTTTTTTATCTGGTAAGCCATGCAACTTTATAAAGTTTTGTAATTCCTTGTCAGGTAGCATAGCAACTAATAGTCTCCCAGTTGATGAATCAAATGCATACTTTTCATCCGGCGTGGTGGCTTGAATTAGCTGATTGGATGATTTTCTAAAGATAACAGATCTTTTATCACCTTTTAAAACAGCAATTAAAAAATTTTCATTTAACAAATTTTCGAATTTTTCTAGTGATAAAGTTGCCCTATCAATTAAATCTTTATACCCAAAAATACCATTCGAAATTTCATAAAATTTCTCTCCTAATATATATCCTTTTTCATGATGGGATTTTTTTAATAAGCCTCTTTCAACTAAAGTTTTTATAATATTAGCACAAGTGCCATTATTTAACCCTAAATCAGTAGAAATTTTCCCCATTAATTTAGCTTCAGTAGGGTTATTTGCTACGTATTCAATGATATCAATTGCTCTATTAATTACTTGAATCATAAATTATTTACCATATAATAGTACAATACTAGTTAAAAACTTTATAATATAAAATTTTTGCTTTATCTTAAAAAGTTTAATTAATTTGATGTACCAAAATTATAAACCATTATATCAATGTCTAAAATCAAGACCTCAACTAATTTTGCCTTTTTTATGATAACATCCCTATTTTTTTTGTGGGGTTTTGTTCATAATCTAGATCCAATTCTAATCCCTCAATTAAAAAAGGCGTTTAGTTTAAGTACTTTACAGGCATCCTTAGTAGATTCAGCTGTATTTATAGCCTACTTTGTGATGGCATTACCTGCAGGCGTAATCATGAAAAAGCATGGATATAGGGCTGGTATAATAGTAGGGTTATTATTATTTGCCATAGGTTCTTATCTGTTTATTCCATCAGCAAACACTCAATCTTATGTTTTTTTTCTTATAGCTTTATTTGTAATTGCTTGTGGTTTAACAATCTTGGAGACAGCCGCAAATCCCTATGCAACATTATTGGGTTCTCCAGAAAAAGCAACACAGAGATTAAATTTAGCGCAATCATTTAATGGTTTAGCAGCAACTATAGCCCCAATTATTGGTGCGAAAATCATTTTAACAGAAGGTAATTCTTTAGAAGAATTAAACAGCATGACACCTTTAGCCAGAGAGCTTGCATTGGCTAGCGAAGCTTCATCTGTTAAAATGCCTTATTTTATATTAGGATCTGTAATTCTATTGATTACAATAGTATTTTACTTTATTAAATTACCAGAAATTAAAGATGATATTG
Source organism: Sphingobacteriales bacterium (assembly GCA_038237895.1). Classification (GTDB taxonomy): domain Bacteria; phylum Bacteroidota; class Bacteroidia; order Sphingobacteriales; family Sphingobacteriaceae; genus Pseudopedobacter. The sequence goes on from JBBRYE010000016.1 coordinate 7,580, forward strand.
ACCAAAAAGCTAAGAATGGAATTATAAAAGTTTTAAAACACAGCCATTTAAAATGGGCAGTCATAGCTCAGTTTTTTTATGTGGGTGCTCAAGTTTGTGTTTTCAGTTTCTTTATCTTATACGCAACAAAAGCCGCAAATATTTCTGAGTTAAAGGCTGCTCAATACGCTGGTTTTGGGGTAGGTATGGCATTTATGATTGGCCGTTTTGTGGGTACTTTCTTTATGAAATATGTTAGGCCTGAAACCCTTTTAACTGTTTATTCTATAATCTGTTCAATTTTAACAATTGTGGCTATGTTTACATCTGGTAGCATTGCAATTTACACAGTAATTGGTATTGCATTCTTCATGTCTATCATGTTCCCTACCATTTTTTCTTTAGGGATTAAAGATTTGGGTTCTGATACCAAATTAGGAAGTAGTTTGATCATTATGTCCATTGTTGGAGGCGCTATTTTACCTCCTTTTTATGGTTATATAAGCGATATTTTTAATAATATTCAGTTCGGTTATGTTGTTCCATTGATATGTTTTGTCTTCATTCTATGTTTTGGAATATTTGGACATAAAATACAACCTTTAAAACACACTGTATGAAAAGACACTGTTTAACACTAGACTTAAAAGATAATGAGGAAAGTATAAAAGCCTATGATGCTTGGCATTCCAAAGTTTGGCCTCACGTTATTCACAATATAATATCGTCTGGGATAAAAGAGATGCAAATTTATAGAGTAAACACCCGGTTGTTTATGATTATAGATGTTAATTCATCTTTCAGTTTTGAGAAGAAAGCTTCTCTAGAATCAGTCAACAAGAAAGTACAGGAATGGAATGCTTTAATGTTAGAATTTCAAGAACCTTTAACCTATGCCAAGCCAGGCGAAAAATGGGTTTTAATGGAGAAGATATTTGATTTGAATCAGTAATTGAATAGAAAAAATTATTCGCAAAATCATAAAATGAACACATATATATTAGCATTGGATTTAAAAGAGAATTCTGATTTGATTGATGAATATGAGCAATACCACAAAAATGTTTGGCCCGAGGTTTTAAAAAGTATAGGAGATTCTGGTATTCTAAAAATGGAAATATTTAGGTTTTATAATAGGCTTTGCATGGTAATGGAAACTACCGATGAATTTACTTTTGAGCAAAAAGGGAAAATGGATAAGGGTAATGAAAAAGTGCAAGAGTGGGAAAAATTAATGTCGACTTTTCAACAAAAAATACCCGGTTCTAAGCCTAAAGAGAAATGGGTTCTAATGAATTCTATATTCGAATTTAACACTAATTAAAATGGATTTTTTACAAATAGACCCTAAAGATAATGTGCTGGTTGCTCTTCAAGATTTAGCTGAAGGCAGGGAAATTATTTTTGGTAATCAAACCATCAATATAAAAGAGATTATCCCAGCCAAACACAAATTATTTATGAACGATATGCGGGCTGGGGATGAGCTGATGATGTATGGCGTTTTGGTGGGCAAACTTCAAAATGATGTGAAAAGCGGAGAGCGAATGACCGTTAAAAATACAAAGCATGCTGCCGATCCATTTTTTTATCGTGAAGTTGATTATCAATACATAACACCAAATATAGAAAGCTTTCAAAATAAAACGTTTAATGGCTATCACCGAAAGGATGGAAAAGTAGGCACTGCCAATTATTGGTTGTTTATTCCCACAGTTTTTTGCGAAAACAGAAATCTAGATGTGATAAAACAAGCTTTACACGATAATTTGGGTTATTCAGTAACTGATAAATATCAGTTTTTCGCCAAAACTTTACTTCAAGAATTAAAAGAAGGAAAATCTATTGAGGATTTTAACCCCTCGTTGTCTGTTAGCGCAAAAGTTGATAGATACTTTAAAAATGTAGATGGTATTAAATTTTTAAATCACCAGGGTGGCTGTGGAGGCACAAGACAAGATTCCGATACTTTAAGTAAATTACTAGTTGCTTACGCCGATCATCCAAACGTGGCAGGAATAACGCTTTTAAGCTTAGGATGCCAGCATTTACAGGTGCAAGATTTTTTAAACGATTTAAAAAATCGAAATCCAAACTTTGATAAACCACTTTACATTTTTGAGCAACAAAAAACACAAAGCGAAGAAGCATTAATTAAAGATGCCATTCATCAAACTTTTCGTGGGCTTATAGAAATTAATAAAATAGAGCGTAAACCAGCGCCATTAAGCCATTTAACAGTAGGTGTAAAATGTGGTGGAAGCGATGGTTTTAGCGGTATTTCTGCAAACCCAGCAGTAGGTTACGCAGCCGATTTATTAGTGGCTTTAGGTGCTAAAGTTTTATTGGCCGAGTTTCCTGAGTTGTGTGGAGCAGAGCAAAACATGATAGACAGGAGTGTAAATCAGGCTACAGCCGAAAAATTTATTAAACTGATGCAAGATTATGATGCCCAAGCACATGCGGTAGGCTCAGGTTTTTATATGAATCCTTCGCCGGGCAATATCAAAGACGGCTTAATTACCGATGCTATTAAAAGTACAGGTGCGGCTAAAAAAGGGGGGACTTCGCCCGTTGTTGATGTTTTAGATTATACAGAACCGGCCACGAAACCCGGATTAAGTTTGGTTTGTACACCCGGTAATGATGTGGAAGCTACCACCGGAAAAGCAGCAAGCGGCGCAACTTTAATATTGTTTACCACAGGTTTAGGCACACCTACTGGGAACCCGGTTTGTCCTGTTATAAAAGTTGCCACAAATACTGCATTAGCGACTAGAATGAGTGATATTATTGATATTGATACAGGTGCAATTATTACAGGCGAAAAAACAATTGAAGAAATGGGAGAAGAAATTTTAGCCTATTGTATTAAGGCAGCAAGCGGAGAAGTAATACCAAAAGCTGTACAATTAAATCAAGACGATTTTATCCCTTGGAAAAGAGGAGTGAGCTTATAAATCAATAAATTTTTTACTGCATTTCAGGTTTGCGTTAACCATAGCAGCGGCATCCTTTTTTGCTCTGATACGATATGTAAATTGCAAAAAAGATATAGCGGATAGGGTGTTAAAACGCCCAAATAAATATTAATTAAAATTAAAAAAGTGTTTAGTTTAAAAGGAAAATCGGCAGTAATAACAGGAGGAGGTAGCGGGATTGGTAAAGCTATCTCGGTATTATTTGCCAAACAAGGTGCAACTGTTCATATTATGGAGTTGAATAAAGAATCGGCTGATCTAACTGTTTTAGAAATTAAAGAGTTTGGAGAAGCATACTCTTATTCTTGCGATGTTGCCAATCAAAAACAAGTAAATGAATTATTTAAGAACATAGGTACTATAGATATTCTGGTAAACAATGCTGGAATTGCTCATATTGGAAAAGCATCAACAACAGAGGAAGCTGATTTTGATAAAGTTTACCAAGTAAATGTTAAGGGAGCTTATAATTGTTTGTACTCCGCTTTGCCAATAATGCAAGCGCAAAAAAGTGGGGTTATTTTAAACACCGCATCTATAGCTTCATTGGTAGGTATTGCAGATAGATTCGCTTATTCTATGAGTAAAGGAGCAATTTTTTCAATGAGCATGTCGGTTGCCCGAGATTACATGGCAGATGGAATTAGGTGTAATAGTATTTCGCCAGCTAGAATTCATACGCCGTTTGTTGATGGTTTCATCGCAAAAAATTATCCCGATAATCAGGAAGAGATATTTGAAAAACTATCTAAAAGCCAGCCCATAGGTAGAATGGGTAAATCCGAAGAAGTTGCCGCTTTAGCTCTTTATTTATGTAGCGATGAAGCTGGGTTTATAACCGGTTGTGATTATCCAATTGATGGTGGATTTATTAAATTGAATAATTAAACTTATTGAAATGAAAAAAATAACATGCTTACTCATCGCTTTATGCGTCTTTACCGCTGTTAAAGCACAAAATTATACGACTACACAGGCAAATTTAGAGGCTAGGAGTCAGTTTCAGGATGCAAAATATGGCTTATTTATACATTGGGGAGTTTTTAGCATTTTAGGTGATGGCGAATGGGTAATGAACCAGAAAAATATTCGTATTCAAGATTATAAAAAGCTACAAAATTTCTTTAATCCCACCCAATTTGATGCACAGGCTTGGGTAAGTATGGCTAAAAGTGCTGGGATGAAATATATCACACTAATTACTCGACATCACGATGGTTTTAGCATGTGGGATACCAAATACTCTGATTTTAATATCATGAATTCGCCTTACAAACAAGATGTGGTGAAAATGATAGTAGACGAATGCCATAAGCAAGACATGAAAATATTCCTTTATTATTCTTTATTAGATTGGGGAAGAGATGATTATGCTTGGGCCACAGGTAAATATGGGCAAGGTACTGGACGTACTGTTAAAGGTGATTGGGAAGATTATGTTAGCTTTATGAAAAATCAACTCACCGAATTGTTAACCAATTATGGAAAAATAGATGGTATTTGGTTTGACGGTTATTGGGACCAAACCGGACCAAAGGAGGGTAAAGATAAAACGTCTAGGGTAAATTGGCACTTTCCCGAGATTTACTCGCTTATTCATAATTTACAGCCACATTGTCTAGTAGGAAATAATCATCACATTTTCCCAATTCAGGGAGAAGATTATCAAATGTTTGAAAAAGACTTGCCAGGTCAAAATAAATCGGGATTTAGCGAAGGAAAAGCATCAGTAGAACTACCACTAGAAACTTGCGAAACCATGAATAATTCTTGGGGATTTAATATTAAAGACAGTAATTATAAAACCGTTCCTCAGCTAATCCATTATATTGTAAATTCAGCAGGTAGAAATGCAAATTTCTTATTAAATGTTGGTCCTCAACCTAACGGAGTTATTCAGCAAGAGTTTAGAGATAGTTTAGCACAAGTTGGAACATGGATGGGTAAATATGGAAACAGTATTTATGGTACACGTGGAAATATTATTCCCGCACAAGAATGGGGAGTTGTAACTGTTAAAGATAAAACGATGTATGTTCATTTATTAGATGCAACAAAATCATCTTTAATAATAGAAGGCATAGTTGGTAAGATTAAAAGTTGTGTTTTAATGGGCACAACTAATAAAGTAAAATTTAACCAAAGTGAATCTCAAACTACAATATATATTGCTGTTGATCAAAAAGATGCGATAGATACTATTGTTGAAATAACATTAAAATAAAATTAGATTTTAAATATGAAATTGATAAGATACGGAACAATAGGAAAAGAAAAAACAGGAGTAGTAATAGACGGTATTTGGTTTGATACATCATCATTTGGTGAAGACTATAATGAAAACTTTTTTGAAAACGATGGCTTAAAGAGATTAGAGAAATTTGTGAATGAGAACAAGAACACTTTAAATGTTATTAATCAAAATGTAAGATTATCGTCTCCAATTGCTCGTCCGTCTAAAATAGTTTGTATTGGTTTAAACTATGCAAAACATGCTAAAGAAACCAATGCTGCAATTCCAGCCGAACCTATTATTTTCTTTAAGTCTACCACTTCTATTATTGGTCCTAATGATGATGTAATGTTGCCAAAAGGTTCTGAAAAAACCGATTGGGAAGTAGAATTGGCATTAGTTATTGGTAAAAAAGCAAGCTACGTTTCTAAAGATGAAGCCATGGATTATGTTGCAGGTTATGTTTTGCATAATGATATCAGCGAAAGAGCATTTCAATTAGAGCGTGGCGGACAATGGACAAAAGGAAAAGGTTGTGATACTTTTGCACCTTTGGGGCCTTGGTTAGCTACAAAAGAAGAAATTGCTAATCCAAATAACCTACGTTTATGGTTAAAAGTAAACGATAAAATGATGCAAGATGGCAATACCGACGATTTTATATTCGATGTAGCTTATGTTGTTTCTTACCTAAGTCAGTTTATGACACTTTTACCCGGTGATGTAATTTCTACAGGTACACCACATGGCGTAGGGTTAGGTTTTAAACCGCAAATATATTTAAAAGCAGGAGATGTGATGGAATTAGGTATTAATGGTTTAGGAACATCTAAACAAACCGTAATAGCTTATGTTAAAAATTGATTCTCATCAGCATTTTTGGCAGTTCGATTCCATAAGAGATAGCTGGATTACAACAGAAATGAATGTAATTGCTAAAGATTTTATGCCGCAAGATTTGAAGCCTCTTTTAGATGAGTTTAATTTTGATGGATGTGTTATTGTTCAATCAGACGATTCTTTAATAGAAAATACGTTTCAACTGGCTAACGCAAAACAAAATAATTTTGTAAAAGGTGTTGTGGGTTGGGTTGATTTTAATGCCTCGGATTTAGAAGAACAGTTACAAGAATTTAAAAAAGAGCCCTTATTAAAAGGAATTAGACACACTTCATTACAAGGAAATAGTGACAGGGCAGCATTCTTAAAACCTGAATTTAAGTATGGAATGTTTTTGTTAGAGAAATACAACTATGCTTACGATTTACTGATTTTAGAAGACCAATTAAAATATGTTAATGAGTTTATTAGCGAAATTCCTTATTTAAAAGTAGTTATAGATCATTTAGCTAAACCTAAAATTAAATCAGGAGATATTACAGATTGGAAAATAGAAATCGATAAAGTAGCATCTCATCAAAACGTATATTGTAAAATATCTGGAATGGTAACCGAAGCAGATTGGTTTAAAGCTAAATACGAAGATTTTGAACCTTACTTAGATGTAGCTTTTAATGCCTTTGGGGTAGATAGGTTAATGTTTGGTTCAGATTGGCCAGTTTGTAATTTGGCTGGTGGTTATGAGAAAATGCTTAGCGTAGTAACAACTTATACATCCAAACTAAGTGAAACAGAACAAGAAAAGTTTTGGGGAGGTAATGCTCAACAATTTTATAATTTATAGGATATGGATTTAAATTTAAAAGATAAAGTAATCTTAATTACTGGTGCAGCAAAAGGAATAGGCTTTGGTATTGCAGAAACTATAGCCAAAGAAGGTGCAATTGCAGTAATTATTGGCAGAAAGCAAGTTGATAATCAAAAAGCAATTGAAATAATTACAGAGTTTGGAGGCCAAGCTTTTGGTATCGAGGCAGAACTTACTAATCCTGATGAATGTGAAAAAGCAGTACAAAAGGCAATAGCTCAATTTGGTAAAATTGATGCTTTAGTAAATAACGCAGGCTTAAATGATGGAGTAGGTTTAGAGCATGGAAATTATACAGACTTTATGCAAAGTTTACATCGTAACTTGGTTCATTATTATTTAATGGCACATTTTGCCTTACCAGAACTCATCAAATCTAAAGGAAACATCGTTAATATTTCATCTAAAACTGGCGAAACAGGGCAAGGAAATACATCTGCATACGCAGCAGCAAACGGCGGTAGAAATGCTTTAACTAGAGAATGGGCTGTAGAAATGTTAAAATACGGCATTAGGGTAAATGCTGTAATAGTTGCCGAATGTTGGACACCACAATACGAAAACTGGATTGAAACCTTACCTAATCCAAAAGAAACACTAAATAAAATTACGGTAAACATCCCTTTAGAAAATAGAATGACCACCATTCATGAAATTGGAAACACGGTAGCTTTTTTGTTAAGCGAAAAATCAAGCCACACTACCGGACAAATTTTATATGTTGATGGTGGATATGTCCATTTAGATAGGGCACTAGCAAACGCTTAAATCGTTAAAAACATGAAAAATAATACAATTAAAACACATGTCACAAGAATTTAATACTCAATATCCATCAATAGATGATTTAAGGAATAAAGCTCAAAAAAACATACCAAAATTTGCATTTGAGTATTTAGATGGCGGCTGTAATGAGGATGTTAACCTACACAGAAATATTTCTGAACTTAGAGAGGTACAGCTTGAGCCTCAATACATCAAAAAATTTTAACGGATTAAGCCTAAAAACTAATTTATTTGGGATAGAATATGATGCTCCATTTGGGATAGCACCCATTGGGTTACAAGGTCTAATATGGCCAAACTCTCCCGAAATTTTAGCAAAGGCAGCTTTTAAACACAATGTTCCATTTGTTTTAAGCACAGTTTCTACATCAAGTATTGAGCGGATAAGCGAAATAACAGAAGGAAAAGCATGGTTTCAATTATACCATCCAGCAGAAAATCGATTACGAGACTTTGTGAAAGTTTGAATAATTTAGTATGCTCATAAAACAAAAAACCCTTCAAATCATATCATTTGAAGGGTTTTGTTGCATTTTGAATATCTAAAAGCGGAATGGACGGGACTCGAACCCGCGACCTCCTGCGTGACAGGCAGGCATTCTAACCAGCTGAACTACCACTCCGTTGGTTAAAAACTTTTATTAAATTTTCAATCTTTCCCCCTTACATTGCGTTAGGGAGTGCAAATATAGACAAAAGGTTCTAACTCCAAAATTTATTTCAAAATATTATTCAATAGAGCCTTCTTTTAATTTTTCTGCATTTTCCGCAAATTGCAAACCCTCTAAAATTTCCGTTAAATCTCCATTCATAACTGCAGTTAAGTTGTAGGTAGTTAATCCAATACGGTGTTCTGTTACTCTTCCTTGTGGATAATTGTAGGTCCTAATCTTAGCTGATCTATCACCTGTAGAAACCATAGTTTTTCTTTTACTAGCAATAGCTTCATTGTGTTTTGCCAACTCACGTTCATATAATCTGCTCCTTAACATTTCCATTGCTCGTTCTCGGTTACCCAATTGTGAACGCTCTATTTGGCAAACCACCACAATTCCAGATGGTCTGTGTGTTAGTTGTACTTTCGTTTCCACCTTGTTCACGTTTTGACCACCAGCGCCTCCAGATCTTGAAGTTTGCAAATCCACATCCGCAGGATTAATATAAACATCCACTTCTTCAGCCTCGGGTAAAACAGCTACAGATGCTGCCGAAGTATGCACTCTTCCCTGAGTTTCCGTTTCTGGTACACGTTGCACTCGATGTACACCAGATTCGTATTTTAAAACACCATACACATCTTCTCCAAGTACCTTAAAAATCACTTCTTTATAACCGCCATTTGTGCCTTCCGTAACTTCTAAAGTCTCGCAGCGCCATCCTCTATTTTCACAATAACGTACATACATTCTATAAAGATCACCAGCAAATATTGCAGCTTCATCACCTCCAGTTCCGCCTCTAATCTCCATAATCGCGTCTTTTTCGTCACCTTCTTCTTTTGGGATTAGCATTAGTCTAATGTTAGCTTCTAATTCCTCCTTTTGGGGTAAAAGCAAATCTAATTCCTCTTTGGCCATTTCCCTAAATTCTGCATCTTTCTCATTGGCTAAAATGTCTTTATTAGAATCTATATTGCTAACCACATCTCTGTAAATAAAATATTGATCAACAACAAGCCCCAAATCTTTATATTCTTTACTCAATTGCGCAAAACGCTTTCTATCCTGGGTAACCTCCGGGCTACTCAGTTCAATTTCAACATCGTCTCTTCTTTGCTTAATTGCTTCTAATTTCTCTAACATTCTTTATTTTGAAAATAAGCCAGTGAAAATGCTGGCGGGCTCTATTATCTTAAATTATTATTGATTTTGAATCAATAAAATCAAGATTATCAAACTTAATAAATTATTATTTAGGCGTTTTAACACGCTTTTCACTATATCTTTTTTTCTAATCCTTCGACTCCGCTCAGGAGAAAAAAAGGATGCCGCTTCAATCGTTAACGCAAAAAAAACCGGCAAATCAATCATTTTTAACAGCCCACAAAGTTATATCATTTTCCCTTAAAATCACTAATCTGCTAAATCTAAGGGATGCATCTGTAAATACCTTTTGGATAGGTAAATCAATTTTTGAAAGCTTATAGGTATTAATATTGTATTTCATAAATGAGCTATCCTTCATAAAATAAATCTCATTATCATTTACTTCAAAATTGCTTTTAGGAAATATTACGGCAGTTTTAAAGAAATTACCAAAGCGATCAAAAATCCTCACACCTTCTTTTTTATCGTTAATATAAGTGTATTGATCATCAGTAAGCATAAAATTAGCCTGCATATCAAAGCCATTTCTTTGATAAATATTTCCGCTATTTAAATCATCAATAAAACTATTGGTTAGTTTTCTTAATTCTCTATTTATTTGATCATATATCCAAAAGCCATTATTATTTGCCGATGCCACCAACGTGATTTGCTGATTTGGGTTTTGATTAAAAGTGAATTTGCTGATTTCGCTCAAATTATTATTTAAAACAACAATTTGCTGGTAGCCTTCATAGTATAAAATTACCCTTAAAGGATCTGTTACGTCTAGTTGGTTTATTTCGCCAAAGGTTTTATTGGTATAATTCCATAGAAATTTACCTTGTGGATTAAATTTTAATAACTCGTTTTTTGGAGTTACTACAAACAGATTTCCTAAATTATCTAGGTTAACCATTTTTGCAGCAGTATCAATTTTAGTGATAAACTGATATTCTTGAGCGTCAACTTTTATAGATGAAAGTGAAATACTCATTATAAAGAGAATAATGATTTTTCTGAAAAAGGAAATATTTGTTTTCACCATCATTTTTTAGGTTCAAAATGAAGTAATTCAAGTTTCTCTCCGTTAAATTTTGCATAGCTGGTAAAGTTTACCCACTCACCAAGGTTAATGTATTTTGTAGTCTCATCAATATCAATAGTTACTGGGAAATGGCGATGCCCCATAATTATATAATCAAAAGTACCATATTCTTTAAATAAGTTTTTAGAATATGCTTTTACCCAAGTTTCCTCTCTCTCTACAAATCTTTCGCCTTCTCTTTTGTTTCCTGCTAACCTGCTTTTTTTACTCCAATGGTTTGCAATTCCAATTCCTAAATTTGGGTGTAATCTTGCAAATAACCACTGGCAAAATTTACTCCTAAAAAAGTTTTTTAATAGTTTATAGGCATTATCACCTTCTCCTAAACCATCGCCATGATGCAAAAAAAATCTTTTTCCGTTTGCTTCTAAAATAAATTCATCACTTATAATGGTGGCGCCCAATTCTTTTTCAAAATAATCAAAAACCCACATATCGTGGTTTCCTTTAAAAAAGTAAATTTTAATACCTGAGTCACTTAATTCGGCTAGTTTTCCTAGCAAACGTATATATCCTTTTGGAATTACAGTGCTGTACTCAAACCAAAAATCAAAAACATCGCCCATCAAAAAAACTGCTTTTGCATCGGCTTTAATAAAATCAAGCCACGCAACAATTTTATGCTCTCTTTCTTTGCTACTTTGATAATTAGGAGCACCTAAATGAAAGTCGGAAGCGAAATAATAATGCAGTTTTTCCAAAAGGAGTTTGATTTTATAAAGGTAAAATTATCAAATTATTTATAAACCACTATAGGTTTTGCATTAGTCCTGCCCGAAAAACAAGCGGGGATTGAAACGGCATCCTTTTTTTTGCCTTCCACATCATGCAAATAACAAAAAAAGATATACTGTGAAGCCCGCCAAACACCAAAAAAAAGAATATTATAGTTTATACAGTATAGTTGTGTTTAAAAATAAGAACTCATCTAGTAAAATGACTTAAAAAATTACTTTTCTCTTTCATTTTCTTTCTGATTGCTTTAAACAAAAAAACTAAATTTGAAAAACATGAACCAAACCACTTATCAAGCAGCAAAAACAGCCTCTAAAGTTTTAGAAAATCATTTTAAAGATTTGATCGAGATTGCCTTGGAAAAAGGCGAACAAAAAATAGCTTCAATTCCCAAGAGGGAAACGATAGAGGTAATTATTAATGTTGCTTTTTGGGCTAGTTTGAGAAAAGAGGAGGGAAGAGCGCCTAAGATTTCTATTTCATTTTTATCCCCAGAAGAAGCAGAGCAACCCTTACTTTTTGGCGTTAGGCTACCATTTAATACAAACACAATCACAAAATTGGCACCAGGTATAGAAAGAGCCGGAGTGCATTTAGGTGTTTGGGAAGAAAATGGTAGTATTTATATTTGGGGAACTACCTTAACAATTCCAGATTATTGCTTTGTTTTAGATGTATCTGAACCTGGCTTATTAGTAATTAAACACCGACGTTTATATGGTTTTGGAAAATACACCAATGTTGCCATTTTAAAAGGAGATGAAATTAAAATTATAAATAAGCAATTTGGCTCTGCAAAAGACTCGCCTTCTGTGGTAACGGCATTGCTAGATTTAAACTCGCCTTGTTCCTGGAATAATGGTGTTAATGTTTTAATTCAGTTAGCTGTTTCTATGCGTAAACACCAGCAAGGGGGGATTTTATTGGTCGTTCCGCCTCGCTCATCAGATTGGAGAAAATCTATTGTTCATCCTTTAAGCTATCCGGTTTACCCTTCTTTTGGTTCTTTAGCGAAGCTTATGGAAGAGTATATAGAAGATAATACTGAAATACAATGGCGTGTAAAATTGTACAATGAAGTAGAAAATATAGCCGGTTTAACAGCTGTAGATGGTGCAATGGTAATTAGCAGGGATTTTAATGTTTATACATTTGGTGCAAAAATCACTAGAAAAGAAGATAGTAAGGCTATAGATACCATTTTATATATAGAACCCATTGATGGTGGCGATGCGATAGAGAAATTTGTAGGAGACGTTGGTGGCACCAGGCATTTATCTGCTGCACAATTTATTTATGATCAAAGAGATTCTTTAGCCATGGTGGCATCACAAGATGGACATTTCACGGTTTTTTCATGGTCTGGTGTTGCAAACAAAGTTCAGGCACACCGGATTGATACCTTATTAATTTAATGGCTTTTTGAGATGGTTTTTTAAACGATCATCTAAGGTTTGTATTTTATCCATTTGTGATTGTTGTATCTCGAACAAATTTTTCATCTGTTCTGTAATTAACAGATCAATTTTTTCATGTAGGTTTCTTACCTCTATTTCTGATTTTAAGTTAACCATATAATCGTCTTCGGCTCTTTGCCTATCTTTAGCTTCTTTTCTATTCTGACTCATCATAATTACGGGAGCTTGTATTGCTGCAATAGTTGATAGGATAAGATTTAAAAGAATAAATGGATAAGGATCAAATCCTTTATTTAAATAGATAAAAACATTTAAGCACATCCACCCGCACAAAAAGAGCGCAAAAATGATGATAAACTTCCAACTGCCTCCAAAAGTGGCAACCTTATCAGATAATTTTTCCCCAATAGTGAGTTTAGTGTTTAAGGTATTACTTTCCAATTTTTTAGAGAGTAATTGCTCTTCTTCTACAGCTTTAACTACAATTTGATGTAGCTTATCAAGATTTGCATCATTGGTATGTAAAAGATTGTTGTATTTAGATTTTGACATAATTTTTTTTAAAATTAAGCTTCTTCTTCCCAAATCATCGCTAAATTAATTATTGTTCTCACTGCGGCTTGCATATCTTGTTCAGATACCCATTCTTGCTTTCCGTGAAAGGCATGTTCGCCTGCAAAAATGTTTGGGCAAGGTAATCCCATAAATGATAATCTAGACCCATCAGTTCCGCCTCTAATGCTGCGTTTTAAGGGCTTTGTTCCTGACCTTTCAATCGCTTTTAAAGCGTATTCACTAATTTTTGGATATTGTTCTATCACTTTTTTCATATTACGATATTGCTCAGTAATTTTAAAATCTGCATTTGCAGTTGGGTAATTCTCTAAAATTTTTAAAGCGATATTCTTCACTTCCTCTTCATGTGCTTTCAGTTTTTCATCTTCAAAATCTCGGATTATTAAATCAATCTGGGCGTTGTCTACTTGTCCTTGGATGTTTACAGGATGTACAAAACCTTCTTTTTGATTGGTACTCTCTGGCGATAGTCGATTTTTTGGTAAGGCGGCAATAATTTCTGAAGCAATTTTTATAGCACTTTCCATTTTTCCTTTTGCAAAACCAGGGTGCGCACTTACACCATTAATCAATATTTGCATACCATCGGCACTAAAAGTTTCATCCTCATAAGATCCTAAAGTTTCTCCATCTATGGTGTAACCAAAATTTGCATTTAGTTTTTTAATATCCACATGGTTAACCCCTCTTCCAATTTCTTCATCTGGTGTAAATAAAATTTTTATCTCACCATGTTTAATTTCAGGATTGTTTATCAATTGATATGCTGCATCCATAATTTCTGCAACCCCAGCTTTATTATCGGCACCTAAAAGGGTAGTGCCACTAGCAGTGATGATATTATTCCCAATTTGATTTATTAAATCAGGATGCTCGCTCTCTTTTAAAACGATAGAATGATCATCTGGCAAAACCAAATCCTCTCCTTGATAATTTTTATGGATGATGGGTTTAACGTTGGCTCCGCTACAATCTGGCGAAGTATCTACATGGGAGCAAAAACAAATTGTGGGGACGGTCTTTATTGAATTTGATGGAATGGTAGCATAAACATAACCCTTATCATCTAAATGCGCATCAGAAATTCCCATTTCTAATAATTCCGAAACCAATACTTTTGATAGGTCTTTTTGTTTCTCTGTAGAAGGTACATTTTTAGAATTTCCATCAGACTGTGTGTCTATTTTCACATAAGATATAAAACGTTGTAAAACAGTATAGTTAAATTTCATTTCTTTAGAATTTTGATTAACGGATTATTTAAAATATTTTTATGGCTTAATCTTGTTTTTGATAAACAAAATAAAAGATTAATTAATTAGAATTCTAGTTTTATCTAATATATAAATAGTTTGAAAAAAATAATCCTTACACTTTTATTATTTGGAGCACTAAAGGCATATTCTCAAGCTAATTTTAGCAGAATAGCGGTTGGATTATCTGGCGGTTATACAAGTAATTTTACAGATTTTAGCTATGGCGCAGGTGGTCCAACACCTGGTTTTGAGCCAAATAAAACAATTTTTATTAATAAATCTCAAGTTTTTGGAGGGTCTTTAGATTATTATTTTGCTCCATTTATAATTGGAGGAATTGAGTATAACAGTGTAGAGCTAAAAGATGGTACTGATAAACATGGTAGAGCTTTCATATCAAAATTTTCTTCTATAGAAATTAGAGGAAATGTTGCTGTTGGGCAATTTATTGATTATTCTTATAGCCCATTTTTATATGCCGTAAGAAATGTTAACGCAGGTTTAGGAATTGGATTTATAAGTGGATCTAATAATGTAGGGAATTTTGGTTCAGGTACTTTTCCTAGTCGCCAGCACCCGGATGATTTAGGTAAAAGTAAATTTAGCGGTGTACTTTGTTTTCCTGTAACAATTGGATACAATATAAATGTTTATGACGCTTATCAAGAAACTAGATTGGTAATTGGCCTTAATTATAAAATGAATTTCACCCTATCTGATGATATTGACGGTTATGCCGATGATCCAAGAGTTTTTAGTAATAAGAGTAATGATGTTTACACATCACTTGGTGTTTCTGTAAAATTCCTTTTTGGTCCAAAAGGGCTTTATTTCAAATAATTTATGAATATTGAAACCCTAAGAACTTATTGCTTAAATAAGTTAGGGGCAACAGAAAGTTTTCCTTTCGGGAATGATACGCTTGTTTTTAAGGTAGGTGATAAAATTTTTCTGCTCACCAGTTTAGAAAATCCTATTAGCTTTAATTCTAAATGTAATCCTGAAAAAGCTATCTTATTAAGAGAATATCATTCTGAAGTTATTCCTGGTTTTCACATGAATAAAAAGCATTGGAATACTGTGTTTTACAACGGAAATCTATCAGATAAAATATTATATGAAATAATTGATAATTCCTATCAACTGGTTTTTGATAGCCTACCAAAAAATTTACAACAAAAAATTAATATATAATGAGTTGGATAGAAAAAGAGAATAAATTAGTTAAAGATTTTAAGTTCGAAAATTTTATTGAAGCTTTCGCATTTATGACAAAAGTTGCTTTTGTTGCAGAAAAAATAGGTCATCACCCAGAGTGGAGTAACGTTTATAATAAAGTCTCAATCATGCTTTCTACACATGATGCTGGCGATATTGTTACAGATTTGGATAGAGAACTAGCAGCTAAAATTGATAAGTTTACATCTTAGCTGTATTTTAAAACTTAAATTGATGAGGATTACAATCTTAATTAGTTTTTTCTTAATTGTCAATATAATGGCATTTGCACAACAAACACCCTTCGAGAAAAGTAACGGTACTAAAACAGCTACTTATCAAGAATGTATTGATTTTTATAAAAGTTTAGCAAATCATTTTGATCAAATTAAAATGCTAACTTATGGTAAAACTGATATTGGCAAGCCTTTAAATTTGGTTGTACTATCCAAGAATAAAATATTTGATCCTCAAAAAATTCATCAACAAAAAAAGGTTGTTCTACTGATCAATAACGGAATACATCCGGGCGAACCAGAAGGTATTGACGCCACGATGATTTTAACAAGAGAGTTATTATTGGGCAACAAACTACCAGATAATGTGGTGATTTGCATCATCCCTATTTATAATATTGATGGCGCATTAAACAGAGGTAGTTATTCAAGAGTAAATCAAGATGGTCCAGAAAGTTATGGTTTTAGAGGAAATTCTAAAAATTTAGATTTAAACAGGGATTTTATCAAAACAGATTCTAAAAATTCTTATCAATTTCAAAAGATTTTTAACGAATGGAATCCTGAGATTTTTGTAGATAACCATACCAGCAATGGTGCTGATTATCAGTATATAATGACTTTGATAGAAACCCAAAAAGACAAGCTAAATCCCGTTTTATCTGATTATAACACCAAAGAATTTGTCCCTTATCTTTATCAGCAAATGAAGAAAGTGGGTTTTGAAATGATTCCCTATGTAGATCATTCTACAGAAACTCCGGATGGTGGAATTGAGGGGTTTTTAGAAATTGCGAGATATAGTACTGGCTACACTGCTTTACATAATACCATCGGCTTTATGCCAGAAACACACATGCTTAAACCTTTTGCAGATAGGGAAAAAACTACCCATGCTTTTATGAAGATAGTTATTGATAAGGTAAATCAAGACGCTACTAAGATTAAGGAAAATAAGGCAAAAGCCGATTTACTAACTCAAAATCAAAAGACTTTCCCCATAAATTGGAAATTGAATCCAAATAGTTTCGATATGATTTCCTTTAAAGGTTTTGAAGCAGGCCATAAACCAAGTGAAGTTAGTGGCAAAAGCAGATTATATTACGACCGTACCAAACCTTTCGCCAAAGATATTAAACAGTTTAATCAGTTTGATGTTGCACAAGCAATTGACAAACCTTACGCATATATTATCCCTCAAGCCTGGGAAAAAGTTATTGATTTGTTAAAGTTAAATGGAGTGAAAACGCAACAATTGGCTAAAGATGTTACTTTAGAAGTAGAAGCCAGTTATATTGAAGATTATCAAACTGTTCCTAAACCTTTTGAAGGGCACTATTTGCATAGTAAAGTTGTTTTGAGAAAAGTTAAAACAAAAATTAAATATTATGAGGGCGATGTGGTTGTATTAGTAGACCAAAAAAGCAATAGGTACATTATGGAAACTTTGGAACCACAAGCACCAGATTCTTTTTTTGCGTGGAACTTTTTTGATAGCATTTTGGGACAAAAGGAACATTTTTCTGATTATGTATTTGAAGATTTAGCTGCCGATTTATTGAAGAAAAATCCAGAATTAAGAAAACGTTTAGAAGAAGCTAAAAATGCCGATAGCAAGTTAAATGAAAACGGACAAGCACAATTAAATTGGGTTTATGAGAATTCACCTTATTTTGAACCTACCTATTTAAGGTATCCAATTACCAGATTAAATAATGCTACAGAATTAAAATTGAAATAATGTTTGAGATATTTAACGCATCCCCAGTTTCTTCCATCATCTTTATATTTACCATTGTTACCAGCGTTTATGCTTTTTATAATGAAGAAACCTACGGTAAATTTATGTTGCATCCTTACAGCGTTGCGAAAGGAAAAAACGTTTATCAGTTAATTACAAGTGGTTTTATCCATAAAGATTGGGCGCATTTAATCTTTAATATGCTTTCCTATTTTATCTTTGCTTTTGATTTAGAAAGACAGATAGGACATTGGCAATTTGGGTTATTATACTTTTTAAGTTTAATTATTAGCGATATACCTTCCGTTTATAAGCACAGAAATAATTTTAATTATAATAGTTTAGGGGCATCAGGAGCAGTTTGTGCAGTTCTGTTTAGTTTTATTATGTTCTCTCCTTTAACAACCTTAATTATATTTCCAATTCCATTCCCAATCCCATCTGTAATTTATGGATTTCTATTTTTGATTTATACTTCTTATGCAGGCCGGAAATCTAATGATGGCATTAACCATGATGCCCATTTTTATGGAGCTTTAGCCGGAGTTTTTATCACGATAGCGCTTTATCCAGAAGCAATACAGATTTTTGTGGCGAGTATACAAGCCAAATGGTTTTGATTTTTTAATTTGATTTAAATGCTAAAAAAAGATCGTTATCAAGCTTTTGTAGAATATTTTTCTGATCAGCAACCAGAAGCCGAAACGGAACTTAAGTATTCTAATCCCTTCGAGTTATTGATAGCTGTGATTCTCTCTGCTCAATGTACCGATAAACGCATCAATCAAATTACACCAAAATTATTTGAGCGTTATCCAAGTCCACAATCCTTAGCAGAATCTGAAGTTGATGAAGTTTTTACTTATATCCGTTCCGTAAGTTATCCAAATAATAAGGCTAAACATTTGGTTGGGATGGCTAAAATATTAGTAAACCAATTTGATAGTACGGTACCAGAGGATATTGATGATTTACAGAAAATGCCAGGTGTTGGACGTAAAACTGCTAACGTAATTGCATCTGTAATTTACAATGCTCCAGCAATGGCAGTTGATACGCATGTTTTTAGAGTTTCAAATCGTTTGGGTTTAACCACTGCGGCAAAAACTCCACTAGCTGTAGAAAAACAATTGGTAAAATACTTGCCTCAAGATAAAATTCATATTGCGCATCATTGGCTCATTTTACATGGACGTTATGTTTGTGTAGCGAGAAATCCTAAATGCGAGATTTGTGCCATTAGTCATTTTTGTAAATATTACGAGCAGCAAAATACGCCATCAGCTTTAAAGCGGAAAGAAGAACAAGAACTTAGAAAAGCAAAACAGAAATCTATAAAATTAAAGAAGGATAAAATTGCTAAAGAATTAAAAAAACGAGCAGTTAAATAAAGCTTTTTATTCACATTAATTTGAAATCTCAATCGGCTTGATTAAGTTTAAAATATAAAATTTTATTTTACCAATTTTTTTAGCAATTTTGCATTCACAAAATTTGATTATTACAATAAATACTAAAAATATTATACATGAGTGTTAAAGACGATAAACTAAAAGCCTTACAATTAACCTTAGATAAGTTAGAAAAATCTTACGGAAAAGGAACTGTGATGAAATTGGGAGATGCACCTGTTGAGCCCATGGAATTTATTTCTACAGGATCTTTAGGTTTAGATATTGCTTTAGGAATTGGTGGTGTTCCAAAAGGTAGGGTTATAGAAATTTACGGACCTGAATCTTCTGGTAAAACTACTTTAGCAACGCATATTATTGCTGAAGCGCAGAAGAAAGGTGGAATTGCAGCTTTTATAGATGCAGAACATGCTTTTGATCAATTTTATGCTAAAAAACTAGGTGTAGATATTGAGAACTTGTTAATTTCTCAGCCAGATAATGGCGAGCAAGCTTTAGAGATTGCAGATAATTTAATTCGTTCTGGAGCTATTGATGTTATTGTAATTGACTCTGTTGCCGCATTAGTGCCAAAAAGTGAGATTGAAGGCGAAATGGGAGATTCTAAAATGGGTCTTCATGCCAGGTTAATGTCGCAAGCTTTAAGAAAACTTACGGGTACCATAAGCAAAACCAATTGCTGTTGTATTTTCATTAACCAACTGCGTGATAAGATTGGGGTAATGTTTGGTAGCCCAGAAACAACAACGGGTGGTAACGCATTAAAATTTTATGCATCTGTACGATTAGATATTAGAAGAATTGCCCAGATTAAGGATAGTGATGAGGTTTCTGGAAACCGTGTGAAAGTAAAAATTGTTAAAAACAAGGTTGCACCTCCATTCAGGATTGCAGAGTTTGATGTAATGTTTGGTCAAGGGATTTCTAAAGTTGGCGAAATTATAGATTTGGGCGTAGAATACGGAGTAGTGAAAAAAGCGGGTTCATGGTTTAGCTATGGCGATACCAAATTAGGACAAGGAAGAGATGGTGTAAAACAATTGCTGTTGGATAATCAAGAACTTGCCGATGAGATAGAAGCTAAAATAAAAACGATTGTTACAGGAGATAATATTATTATAGAACCAGAGGATTAATTGCTGTTTCAGTTAAACAAAAAAGGTGTTGATTTCTCAACACCTTTTTTTATGATATTAATTTTTTTATTAGGCTATTTGGAATTGATTAGTTCTTAAAAAGAAATTTTCAAAATTTACAGTGTTTCCACTTAACCAATTTAATAAAGGAAAAATACTGTTTCCGTCTTTTTTCTCTTCCGCAATCTCAATTATAAATTTATCCATTACAACAGGAATTATAGAAGTAGATAAATAATGAGCATTAATAGCACTAATTCCGTAATATTTATTTAAACGATTAGCATATTTTTTAACCATCAAATTAACGATAGCTTCACGACCAGCTTTTTTAGATTTAAAGAATGTAAGCACATCCTTAGCCTTTCCAGCATCAACCTGCTTTTTTAGAATATCAACCATCACTCCAGAAGCTTCATTAACTGCTGCCTCCAAAGAACCTTCTGCTATCCCAGCAGTTAAGAAAACATCTTTTGTTGCGTTTTCTTTTACTATTTGATTTAATTTTCCGAACATGATAGATGAATTAATAGATTAATTAATAAATTTGATACAAAAAAGGTAATTTAATACTAATAATGAAAGCTTTTGATTAAAATATTTTGTGAATTGCAAAAATAATTAGATTACTTTGACAATTTTAAATTTTGTAGGATAAAAAAAGGAATCTTTTAAAAGATTCCTTTTTTAAAATATATGTTGGTTAAATTAATTACCAGATGCTGCTTTTGCCTCTGCTTTCATAGCATCATTAGCAACAATTACAATTTCTACTCTTCTATTTTGCGCTCTACCGTCATCAGTATCGTTAGATGCAATTGGTTCTGTTTCGCCTTTACCTTCAGTTTTCAATCTGCTTGCTGTAACACCTTGCGCCATAGCATAAGTTCTTACAGATGCAGCTCTATCTCTAGATAAATTCATGTTAAATGGGTCAGAACCTACATTATCTGTATGTCCAATAACCATAATATTGGTATTTGGATATTTATTTAAAGATGATGCAAGATTGTTAATGTTTTGTTTTGCATCAGCAGATAAAGTAGCTTTTCCAAATTCAAATAATAAACCCGAATCAAATTTTACAATGATACCTTCACCAGCTGGGATAACCTCTGCACCAGGAACTGTTTGTTCAATTTCTTTAGCTTGTTTATCCATATTACGGCCAATATAAGCACCAGCTGTACCACCAATAGCACCTCCAATTATAGCACCTACTGCAGTATTACCTGCTTTTTTGCCAATTAAAGCACCAATTGCACCACCTGCTACTGCACCAATACCTGCACCCTTTTGAGTTTTAGTTAGTGAATTACAAGCTGGCATAATTGCCGATACTCCAAATGCTGCTACTAAACCTAATGCTGTTATTTTTAATTTATTAGTTTTCATAATTTATTTTTTGTGATTTCTATATATCAGACAAAGTAAATGCCAAAAAATCTTATTTGTACTTTTACAGCATGAAAACATTTACAATTGATAGAATTTCTATTTTGGGTTGTGGTTGGTTAGGTTTTCCATTAGCTATTGGTTTAATAAATAAAGGATTTAAAGTAAATGGTTCTACTACTTCTGTAGATAAATTAAATTTGTTAAAAGCAAATTTAATTGCCCCATTTTTAGTACAACTTGGGGAAACTGATAATGACAATTTTTCAGCTTTTTTAGAATCTCAATTATTGATTATTAATGTTCCTCCCGGAAGAAACAAAGAAAATGTAAATGATTACGGTGTTAAAATGCAAAGTTTGGCAGATTGCATTTCTAAGTCTAGCATTAAGAAACTTATATTTATCTCATCAACCTCAGTTTATGAAGAATTCAATGAGCTGGTTAATGAAGATACACAAGTTTTATCTAAATCAGATGGAGGGAACAGGATGATTAGGGCAGAAAACATATTTAAAGACCTTAAAAATATAGAGACAACAGTAATAAGAATGGCAGGTTTAATTGGTCCAAATAGGCATCCTGGAAGATTTTTTGCTGGAAAAGAAAATATTCCAGATGGTTTGGTTCCTATAAATTTAATTCATTTAGATGATTGTATTGGGATAATTGAGCATGTGATTAACAATGATTTATGGAATCAAACTTTTAATGGTTCGGCACCAACTCATCCAACAAAGATGGAATTTTATGATTTAGCTAGTCAGCAATTATATGGTAAAGAAGCAAAGTTTATAGCCGAAAAAGGAAATTATAAAATTGTCGACTCCTCAAAAATAATCAATACAGGCTATCATTTTAAACATCCTGATTTAATGGAATGGCTTCTTCAAAATCCTCAAAATTAAACGAGGCTTTATCTAAAACATCCCAGGTAGAATCTGATAATAAACGGATTGTAGAAAGAAAACGGCTAAATGCTTTTGAACGTCCCCATTCGTTTGGAGCAATCATGCTCACTAAAAATGTTCCCTTTTCTTCTTTTTCATAAAGATGATATATTTGACCCATTACGGGTTTAAAGCGCATATCGGCTTTATAAATCAATTCAGAAATTTTTAAGCGTTCTTCAATCTCTTTTACTTGTTGCATAATCAATTCTGCTTGCTTACGCAACATACCAATTTGTTGGTGAGCCTGCATATGCATTGCCTCTACCGCATTTGCTCTAACCTTATTTTTATCAATGAGTTTAATAACAGGAGAACTTACTGACATTGGAACAGGAGAAAACTTAGCTTCGCCGGTGTAATATTCTGATTTATGTTGAGGTTCTGTTGTAGAATTTTCTGTCATAATTTTTATGATAAAATTGTTAATTGCTAACGGTTAGGGATTGCAATTTATACCGGCCTGTGGCTAATGCCTTGTGCAGTATGAATGAAAAGCCCTCCGCCAGCTGGCGGACCAAATTATTTTTATAACCCTAAATTTAAATTTTAGTTTTCCATTGGTCTAATAAAAAATCCCGTTCGTCTTGTTATTTTGCAGTTGAGCGGATATTTGAGTTTAAAAATAAAATAAGCTTTAAATTAGCGGTAAGATAATAAACATGAAAGATTTTTTTAAATGTGCAATTAATGGAATTAAATTAGGATTTATAGTTGCATTTGTATTAGTCATATTCTATCTAGGTTCTACTAATAAAATAGAATGGAATAATATTGGAATTACATTTATGTTTAGTGTTACCATTGCTACTTTTATTTCATTTTTAATTAAACTGGTAGATAATTACCGAGCAAAATATAATCCTAAAAACTTTTATTTGATTTGGCTTTCTTACTATTTTGCTGCATTGGTAGGGATGACAATTGCCAGTGAGATTTGCTATTTTATTCTTTATACTTACATTTTAGAGATTCATTATCATGTTTTTGCAGAGCCTAGACAGCTTTTAACTAATTTGATTATTTCTTTAGTGGTAACCACAATTGTTGGTGTTTATCAAAGTCAAAGAACTAATTTAGAAGTAAGGTTAAAGGAAAAGGAGCTTGATATTGTAAAATTGAGCCAATTGAAAACTCAGGCAGAATTGCAAACTTTGCAATCTCGTATTAACCCCCATTTTTTATATAATTCTTTAAATTCGATAGCGAGTTTGATACATATTGATGCAGATAGGGCAGAGGATATGACTCTGAAACTTTCTAAATTGTTTAGGTATAGCATTAATACTCAAAATGAAAATCTAACTTCTGTAAAGGAAGAAGTAGAGATTGTGAACACTTATTTGGATATTGAAAAGGTACGTTTTGGCAACCGAATAAATTTTAATATGGATGTTGCTGAGGATACTTTAAATCTACAAATTCCTCGATTTATTTTACAACCTTTAATAGAAAATGCCATTAAGCATGGTTTAAATGATAAAATTGATGGTGGAGAAATTACTTTGATTATCTATAAGCAAGAAAAGGAAATTGTTTTAATTGTTTCTGATAATGGTATACCTTTCCCAACAGAACTAAATTCGGGTTATGGTTTACAGAGTACATATGAAAAATTGCAACTTTTATACGGAGATAAATATGCGCTCCAGATTATTAACGAACCAGAAAAACTGATAAAAATAACTATCCCAACATCATATGAATAAAATTTCTTGTATAATAATTGACGATGAAGAATTAGCTCGCCAACGTTTGATTAGGCTTTTAAAGCCTTATGATTTTGTTGAAATTGTGGCCGAAGCCAGCAATGGAAAGGAAGGTTTGAAATTGATTGAAGAGCATCAGCCCGATTTGATTTTTTTAGATATCGAAATGCCGGTGATGAATGGTTTTGAGATGCTTGCTAAAATTAAGAAACAGCCAAAGGTGATTTTTACTACAGCGTATGATCAGTATGCAATTAAGGCATTTGAAGAAAATTCTTTAGATTATTTGCTAAAGCCAATTGAAAAAGAGCGTTTAGAAAAAAGTATTGAAAAATTGCAAGAAACGCATAGACCTATGGCTTTACCTTTACAAGAATTGCTAAACCAGCTAAAACCTAAAAAGGAGATTAAAACCTTAACCGTTAAAATTGGTGATAAAATTTTATTGATTGCTTTAGATAAAATTATTGCTATAGAAGCGGAAGAAAAATATGTTTTTTTACACACCGAGGATGGAAGTAAGCATTTAACAGATTTTACTTTAAGTAATTTAGAAGAGAAACTTCCAGATAATTTTTGCAGAATTCATAGAAGCTCAATAATTAACACTAATTATATTAAAGAGATTAGAAAAAGCTTTAATGGTGCTTTGGTTTTTGTGATGAATAGTAAGAAAGGTTTTAAATTTACAAGTAGTAGAAGTAATTCTGAATTTTTAAGGGAACGGTTTGATATTTAATTTAAGATGTTTGTTTTTTTGAACAATAAGGAATTAAGAAAAACTAAGTTGTCTTTTGCAAAAGTTCTAAACAAAAAAGCGGTCTCGAATTTTAATTCGAGACCGCTTTTTTAAGGTTAATCTTTATATTATTTATTTAAAGTTGGTAGTAACATCTGTTATTTTCCAATCGTTTTTTGTTTTGATAAGGGTAATAAAATCTTCTCTTATAAAACCATCATAAATAGAACTTACTTTTACCAAACTGTAATTTGCAGTGCTTACTAAAGTTGCAGTTTCTACTTTACATTGTTGTATAACGTTTTCATTTTTTTTGTTGAAATCTAATTCTTCTTTCTTTCCGTGAGTTATAATTTTTCCATTACGGCTCATGTTAAATTTTACATCTTCTGATAAAATAGAAGCTAAATCTGCAGATTTTCCAGTTTTGATTTTGTTTACAAAGCTGTTTACACTATACTGAATGTTTCTGTCTTTCAAATCGTCGGCTTTGGTTAATGAGCTAAATCCTACAATGGCAACAAATGCTAAAAAAATGGTTTTGATGGTTAAAGTTTTCATGATTTTTAAATTTTAATAGTTTTTAATTGTTTTTCTTAATAGACGCACTTGTTTTACTATAAGTTACAGAAGTGTATAAAAATAGTTTGTAATTAATTGTAAATCAGATTTATAATTGTTTTTATAAAAACAGGATTTTAAGAATTTTTAATATTCTGAATGTTGAAAATCAAGATTCAGAAAAAAAAGATTAAATAATTATAGATTTAGATTAGTGTTTTTATTAGTGCATTAGTGGCAAAAACAACCAACAAAAAAGCCCGCAATTTTTATCGCGGGCTTATAAATTTTTTAAAGAAGTTTAAGATTTAAAAACCATCGGCTTTAATTTCTTTAACCGTAACCGGACCTAGCTTTTCTACAATTTTTTTGATATCATCGGCTTTGCCAACAAATAAAAATTGTAAGTTTTCATAAGGAAAATATTTGGCTATTATTTCTTTGGCTTTCGCCGATGTTAAACCGTTTACATTAGCCTGAAAATTATTAATAAAAGATTCATCAAAGCCATACCAAAACATCTGCGTAAGCAAACCTGCTAACTGCCCAGATGTTTCATAATCTGGAGGAAATTGGCCGTTCACATAATTTTTTGCCGATGTTAAAGTTTCATCATCAATTCCCTTATCATGTATTTTCTTTAAAACTTCTAATGCCTTATCTATAGTTGGTTCGGTAGTTTTAGTTGCAGTGAATGTAGAAACGTTAAAAGTCCCTGCATTTTTTAATGAAGAAAAACTACTTCTAGCTCCGTAAGTTAAACCAGAATTTACACGTAATTCATCATTAAGCATGGATGTAAATCTTCCTCCTAACACAGTATTTATTACTTCAATGGCTACAAAATCTGGGTTATCTCTTTTAATTCCTTTTCCACCAATTAATAGGGTAGTTTCACGGGCATCATCTTTATTTATTAGTAAAACCCTAGCTTTGTTTGGGAGTGCGTCTGGCTCTCCGATTTTTAAACTATTACCATCTCCTTTTTTCCAATCTTTAAATAAATCAGAGATTTTATCTTTCATGGTTTTAGGATTAAAATCGCCAACTATAGCAATTGCACAACCATTAGGAACATAATTCTTAGCATAAAAAGATTTTAAATCGGCTGTTGTAATATCTTTTAAAGTACTGGTTTTTCCCCCAACTGGGTTTGCATACGGATGGTCGCCATAAATAAATTTATCCCAGTAATTGTTAATCACATTTCGCGGGCTTTCTTTTGCTCTCACTAAATTTTGTAAAGCCCTGGCTTTCTCTTTATCAAATTCTTCTTGATTGAAAACTGGAAAAAGCAAAACTTCCTTAATAATTGGAAGTACTTTATCTTGGTCATTTTTACCAAATTTTGAAGATAAACCGGCAAATTCTTTACTGCTATAAGTGTTTAAAGAAGCGCCTAAAAAATCTAATTGTTCTTCAATCTGAAGTTTGGTAAAGTTTTTAGTTCCGTATTTTAAGCCATTTGCTGTAAAAGAAGCTAAACCGTTTTTGTTGCCATCATAAATTGCACCAGCCGGAATCACCATAGAAATACTAATTGTTGGCACTTCATGCTGTTCCATCAAATAAACTATTAAACCATTTTTTAAAGTAAACTTTTCATAAGTGGGGACTTTAAAAGCGGCTTGTGCATTTGTTTTTTGTATTGATGTTGCTAACATTAAGATTGCTAACAACGTTATTGATAATATTTTCTTCATTTTTTTATTTAGATTTTAGCAGTAAGTATTGATAATCTTTCATTCTTACTACCTATAACTTATTACCTATTACTTTAAACTTTACACTTTACTCTTCACACTTTACTCTTCTACGTTTGCTTTTAAAATACCAACGGTTCTGTTAGATTTTTTAAAATATTGAGCAGCTACACGTTTAACATCTTCTTTAGTAACGTTTGCATACTCATCGGGTGCGGTAAACATTTTTTTATAGTCGCCAAAAAATAGTTCGTAAGTTCCTAAACTGTTGGCTTTTCCATTAATGGTTTCTATAGAACTGTAAAATTCCATCAATTTCTGATTTTTAATTTTCTTTAATTCGTTTTCTGTTATTCCCTCTTTTTGGATATTATCTAAAACTTTATAAACAGCATTTTCAATAGTATCGGTAGATTTTCCTTTGTTTGCGGTGATATAAATTTGAAATAACGTAGGGTCAAAGCTTTCTCCGTAACCGGTAAAAACATTGGTTGCTAATTGTTGATTATTAACCAAAGAAGAGTACAATCTTGAAGAATTTCCACTACTTAATATCGAACTCAAAATATCTAAAGCATAATAATCTTTATCTTTTGAATTAGGAACATGATAGCCAATTATCATATAAGGAGAACTTACTTCTTTTTGAACAATAATCCTACGTTCACCGGTTTGAATAGGTTCTACCAAATGCACTTTTGGACCGGCTTTTTGAGCTGGAATTGGGGCCATATATTGGTCTGCAAATTTTTTAACATCGGCTAATTTTACATTTCCAGAAATAACTACCGTACAATTATTTGGTGCGTAATAAGTTTTAAAATAGTTTTCTAAATCTTCTTTTGTCCAGTTTTTAATATCTTCTTCGTAACCAATAACGCTCCAATGGTAAGGATGCTCTTGAAAAGCAGTAGCACTAACTTGCTCGCCTAAAGTGCGCCAAGGCGAATTTTCTAAACCTGTACTACGTTCAGAAAGCACCACCTCTCTTTCAGATTGCACATATTTTGGGTCTATGCTAAGGTTTTCAATCCTATCACTCTCCAAATCGAACATGGTTTCTAAAGCATTTGCTGGAAACCAATCCGTATAAACAGTTACATTTTCTGTGGTGTATGCATTATTTGCTCCCCCATTAAATTCCATTTTCCTATCAAACATTTTAGGCCCATATTTTTTAGCACCGTTAAACATCATGTGCTCAAAAAAGTGCGATAAACCTGTAATGCCTGGATGTTCGTTTCTAGAACCAACGCTATAAAACAGATACATATTAGCATTTGGGATAGAGTTATCTTCTAAAACCAAAAACTTCATTCCGTTTTTAAGAGTAAACGTTTTTACATCATCAACTTTATTTTGTGCAAAAAGCTGTGTACTTGTCACCAACAATAAAGCTGTAATTAATTTCTTTATCATATTTTAAATTTAGAGATATGCAATTTAATGAAAAATAGGAGTTTATTTGTTTGTATCAATATTAATAGGATTATTTGTGGGAATCTTGATATTAGTCAGAATCTTGATTTTCAGGATCAGTGGATAAAAAGGATGATTTGAAGCTTTCCTTATCTATTCATAATATATTCATCCTGAAAATCCTAAAATCCTTCTTAACAAGATTCAGACAAATTATTATCAAATCCCTTGTCTAAACAATAAAATTTTATCTTTACCAAAAAACAAAAAACATGCTTTCTAAAATCAATTTTACCCAAACTCAGGCTTACGAGTATTTATCAAACCATTTAGTGGATATGGCTGATATGCACATGAAAGAGTTGTTTGTTAATGATTCGGAGCGTTTTCAAAAATTCTCTTTGCTTTTTAACGATATATTTTTAGATTATTCTAAGAACCGTATTAACGAAAAAACTATGGCTTTATTGATGCAATTAGCTAAAGAATGCGATTTAGAAAATGCCATCAACTCCATGTTTAACGGAGAAAAAATTAACGAGACAGAAAATAGAGCAGTTTTACATACTGCATTAAGAAACAGAAGCAATACCAAAGTTTTGTTCGAAGGCAAAGACGTAATGCCAGATGTAAATGCAGTTTTAGCTAAGATGAAGAAATTCTCTGAAGCTATTATTTCTGGTTCTTGGAAAGGATATACAGGTAAAGCGATAACTGATGTTGTAAATATTGGTATTGGAGGTTCAGATTTAGGGCCAGTAATGGTTACCGAAGGTTTAAAATCCTATAAAAACCACCTACAAATGCACTTTGTTTCTAATGTAGATGGAACACATATTGTAGAAACGTTTAAAAAAGTGAACCCAGAAACTACCTTGTTTTTGGTGGCTTCCAAAACATTTACTACACAAGAAACCATGACTAACGCCCTTAGCGCAAGAGATTGGTTTTTGAAAAGCGGTGCTGCCGATACAGATGTTGCAAAACATTTTGCAGCCTTATCTACAAATACAGAAGGAGTTAGCAAGTTCGGTATAGATACAGAAAATATGTTTGAGTTTTGGGATTGGGTAGGCGGACGTTATTCTTTATGGAGCGCTATTGGTTTGCCTATTGCGTTATCTTTAGGCTTTGATAATTTTGAAGAATTACTAGCCGGAGCGCATGAAATGGACAATCATTTCAAAACTGCAGAGTTTGAACAAAATATTCCTGTTATTTTAGCTTTGATAGGAATTTGGCACAACAATTTCTTCGAGGCAGAAACCGAGGCGATTCTTCCTTATGATCAATATATGCATCGTTTTGCAGCTTATTTTCAACAAGGCGATATGGAAAGTAACGGAAAACATGTAGATAGAAACGGCGATGAGGTTAACTACCAAACGGGTCCTGTTATTTGGGGCGAGCCGGGCACAAACGGGCAACATGCTTTTTATCAATTAATACATCAAGGCACAAAATTAATCCCTTGCGATTTTATTGCTCCTGCAAAATCTCATAATCCCCTTGGTGAACATCATAAAATGCTTTTATCAAACTTTTTTGCTCAAACGGAAGCTTTGATGAATGGTAAAGATGAGGAAGAAGTTTTGGGAGAAATGAGAGATAATAGTCAAGAAGAAAGAGATAAGATTGCTCCGTTTAAGGTTTTTGAAGGTAATAGACCCACAAATTCTATATTGGTGAAACTGATAACTCCAAGAACTTTAGGATCGTTAATAGCCATGTATGAGCATAAGATTTTTGTACAGGGAATTATCTGGAATATCTTTAGTTTCGACCAATGGGGTGTAGAGTTAGGAAAGCAATTAGCAGGTAAAATTCTGCCCGAATTACAAGAAAATAATGAAGTGAACTCTCACGATAGCTCTACAAACGGTTTGATTAATTTGTACAAAGAGTGGAGATAAAATAATTTTGAGGATCGTTTTAGAACTTAAAATTTTGTCCTTGCTACTTTCCGTCATTTCGACGATAGGAGAAATTTCACATGCAAAGTCTGAATATTATATTTAAGACCTATTTTTGAGATGTTTCTCTTCGTTCAACATGACGGAACTTAATAATCTCTCTTTAAGCAATCTTTAACGCAAAACTTATTAAATGAAACCCAAAAT
>JBBRYE010000017.1:0-37101 GCA_038237895.1 Sphingobacteriales bacterium
ACAGGCAACGGGCATATTAGCAGAGCAAGGGAGATAGTGCCTTTATTACAAAAATATGGCGATTTAGATTTATTAGTAAGTGGCTCGCAGGCCGATGTTTCCCTAACTCAACCTTTAAAATATCGCTTTCATGGCTTTAGTTACATTTTTGGAAAAAAAGGTGGCATAGATTATTGGAAAACTTTTAAATCCATGAATTTGAGACAGCTTTGGAAAGATATGCACTCCATCTCTTTTCAGGATTATGACTTAATTATTAACGATTTTGAACCGATAACTGCTTGGGCTTGTAGATTAAAAAAAATTAAAAGCGTTTCTTTAAGTCATCAAGCATCTTTTCTTTCACCAAAATCTCCTCGTCCATTAAAGCGACAAAAATACGCAGAGCTAATTCTAAAATATTATGCTCCAACAACTCATCATATTGGATTTCATTTTGAAGCTTATGATGATTTTATTTATACACCAGTAATTAGAAGTGAAATTAGAGCTTTAAACCCAACAAAAAACGGTTACTATACAGTTTATTTACCTGCCGTAGATGACAAATTATTATTACAATACTTACATGCTTTGCCAGATGTAAAATGGGAGGTTTTTAGTAAGCATCAAAAAACAAATTATCAATTTGCAAATGTTTTGGTTAAGCCAATAGATAACCAATCCTTTAACAAAAGTTTAGAAAACTGTGAAGGTCTTTTAACAGGTGGGGGTTTTGAAGGCCCATCAGAGGCTTTATTTTTAGGCAAAAAAGTACTGATGATACCAATGAGAAACCAATTTGAGCAAGAATGCAATGCAGAGGCAGCTCGTTTGTTAGGGGTTTCTGTTTGCAAAAAAATAGATAAAAATTTTTTATCTGTTTTAAAAAGTTGGATCAATACAGATCAAAAAGTTGACATTCATTTTCCGGATCAAACTTCTTTAATTATCGATCAATTAGTTAAACAATATGCAGGTATTAAAAATGCCTAGTCCAATTTTAACAGATTATCGTTATTATTGTCGGTCTGCAAAACAAAGGCATGATTCAACAATTTAAAAATTTAAACTTCCTTAATATTTTTATACTTTTTGTCTTATTAATTATTTTAAGACTTGGGGTATTATATAATTTACCAGATGCTTTAAATTCTGGCTTTAATCTATTTTTTTCAAGAATTTTGATTAATCTAGATTTCGATAAATTATTATCTCCCTTTTTTAACGTCTTTTGCGCCGCATTAATAGTTTTTGCTCAAGCATTAATCTTTAATAAGATAATCAACGATTATAATATCCTGGGGAAGGCATCATTTTTGCCCGCATTACTTTTTGTGGTTTGCTCTAGTGTTTTTACGCCTTTTCTAATCCTTTCCCCTCCATTAATTATCAATTTTCTTATTTTATTTATCCTAAACAAGGTATTAAAAGAGCATAAATCTATAGATTCAATATCATCAATGTATGATTTGGGTTTAATAGTTGCAATTGGCACCATCATCTATTTTCCTTTTGTTCTTTTTTTATTGGTGTTATGGATTGTATTAATTCTATTTAAACCTTTTAATTGGCGAGAATGGGTGAGTGTAATTACGGGTTATTTAACTATAGTGTTTTTTTTAGGTGTTTACTATTATTGGAATGATAAATTATTAAGCTTTTATAAGATTTGGAAACCTCTTTCTACAAAAATTCCTTTCTACATTAAAATCAATGTTTTAGATTATGTTGTACTTTTTCCGTTAAGTATCTGCTTTATTTTGGGATTAATAACCTTAAGGGTAAACTTTTTCAAAAGCTTTGTCTTGGTAAGAAAATCTATTCAGCTATTAACCTTAATCTTTATTATTTCCATTCTGTCTTTTTATTTAAAAGCAGATTTTAGAATTAACCATTTTTTATTGAGCGTTGCTCCGGTAGCGGTGGTACTTTCTTATTACTTTATGAATGCCAAAAAGAAATGGATCTACGAATCATTATTTTTTATCATGATTGTTTTTGTGGTTTACTTCCAGTTTGTTTAACTTTTTTTAACAGATAAGCACCCGTTTAACTGTTAAATTTTGATAGTTTTGTAGGCATTGTTATTCAACATCATATCAAACAGAAAATTAATATAAAATGAAAGTTGGAGTAGTTGTTTTTCCAGGTTCTAATTGCGATCAAGACCTTATCTATGTTTTCGAAAAAATTATGGGTCAAGAAGTTGTGCCGCTTTGGCATAAAGACCACGATTTACAAGGTGTAGATTTTATAGCCTTACCAGGCGGATTTTCTTTTGGAGATTATTTACGTTCTGGCGCCATAGCCCGTTTTTCTCCAATAATGCAAGAAGTTATCTCATTTGCAAACAAAGGTGGTTATGTAATGGGTATTTGTAATGGGTTTCAAATTTTAACAGAAGCAGGCTTACTACCAGGAGCGTTATTACACAATGCCAGCAGAAAATTTATCTGCAAAAACGTTCATATAAAAGCACAAACAAATAACAGTTTAATTACTTCTAAAATTGATTTAGATAAAGCCTTAAAAATTCCTTTAGCACATGGCGAGGGAAATTTTTATGCTCACGCAGATGAAATGAAAAATCTAAACGACAAAAACCAGGTGTTATTTAGATATTGTGATGAAAGCGGGAACATTACACCAGAAGCAAACCCTAATGGTTCTTTAGAAAACATTGCAGGTATTTGTAATGCTAATAGAAACGTTTTTGGAATGATGCCTCACCCAGAAAGAGCTGCAGATGCGCTATTAGGAAATCAAGACGGATTGGTTATTTTCGAATCTGTATTAGCTATGGTTAACGCATAAATGGCCAATTTGGTAATTGATGTTGGTAATAGTGCTAATAAGATAGCCGTTTTTGATAAAGATGAATTATTGTATCAAGAAGTGTCAGCATTATCCTTACAACAAAACATCAAAGCTTTAACTACCTCTTATACAATAAAAAATATCATTATTTCTTCAGTTAAAAACGATGATGATAATGATAAAAATCAAATTACAGGGGCATTTAAATACATAAAATTTAATAGCGATACAAAAATCCCAATCCATAATAAATATAAAAGTCCAAAAAGTTTAGGATTAGATAGATTAGCCGCGGTTATTGGAGCTAACAATATTTTCCCAAATCATAATGTTTTAGTAATTGATGCAGGCACTTGCATTACTTATGATACAATTGATGAAAGTGCTAATTATTATGGTGGTAGTATATCTCCGGGGATTAAAATGAGGTTTAATGCAATGAATCATTTTACGGCAAAATTGCCACTTGTAAATTTCGAAAGTTCGTTTAATCAAATCTTTGGCAATGATAGTATTTCCTCTATGCTATCAGGCGTTATTAATGGAGTAATATATGAGGTAGAAGGGTTTATTAAAAATCATTTAAAAATAAACCCAAATTTAAAAATTATACTATGCGGTGGCGATGCAGCGTTTTTTGATACCAGATTTAAAAACAGCATCTTTGCGCACTTAATTTCATACGAACCACTTTTGGTTTTAAAAGGTTTAAACACGGTTGTTAAATATCAGCATGATCATAAATAAAAAATATACGCTTGCATTATCATTATTTATAGCAATAGCAAGTGGCGTAATGGCTCAATCTACTACCAATTCTCCATATTCTAAATTTGGTGTAGGAAACTTAAGAGGAAGTTATTTACCCCAAAACAAAGCAATGGGAAATTTAGCTTATGGCATAAGTAGCTATGGCGGTTATCAAAATCTAAATATCTCTAATCCTGCTTCATATTCAAAAATAAGATTGACAGTATTTGATGTTGGGGCAGCTGTAAATATCCAAAATTTAAATAAGGGAAATGCTACCGAGCAAAATTTAAACGCTTCACTTAATCATTTCACATTTGCTGTACCCATAACAAAAACATCAGCTTTAAGCTTTGGGATTTTACCATACAGTAATTTAGGTTATGAATTTATAAGCAAAGTGACAGTTGATACTTTTAAGGTTAACCAAATTTACAAAGGCGAAGGTGGTTTAACAAAAGCTTATTTAGGTTATGGCTTTGGTGTTGGAAAGCACTTAAGTTTTGGTGTAAACATGAGCTATATTTTTGGAAACCTAAAACAAACTAGAGCTGCAGAATACACAGATTATATTGGTTTTTTAAATTCTAAAACAGAAGATAACAATGCAATTGGTGGACTAGATTTTGATTTTGGCGCACAATACATTACCCTTATTAACCCAAAAACTAAATTAACATTAGGGTACACTGGCGGGATAAAAACCAACTTAAATACTAAACTTACCCAACTTACAAGTAGATATATTTTAAATGCCCAGTCTGAAACCAGAACGGATAGTATTTCATTTAAAAACGAAGTTAGCGGAAAATTGACATTACCAGGAAATCATAATTTTGGTTTTAGTATAGAAAAACTAAATAAATGGTTAATTGGTGCTGATTTTAGAACTGCAAAATGGTCAACATTTACAAATAATGGCGTTAATCAAGGATTGAATAACACTTTTGGAGTTTCTATTGGTGGCCAAATTACACCAAATATTAATGCAGTAACCAATTATTTAAAATTGATAGATTACCGTTTCGGTCTTAATTATGATAAAACTTATGTACGTACTAACAATACAGATATAGACGTTAAATCAGTTAATTTTGGTTTCGGTTTTCCATTAATTTCTAATAGATCTGCATTTTACAAAGTTAACTTAACAACAGAAATTGGTAAAAGAGGAACTCTAAATAATAATTTAGTAAAAGAGAATTTTTACAACCTATCAATTGGTTTCACAATAAATGATAGATGGTTTCAAAAGTATAAATACGATTAATTTTTGCTATGAAATTTCTAATAAATACTTTTCTTTTTTCGCTTACGCTAATAATTTTAGGATCATGCGAAAACGATTTAAGTAAAGTAAAAGAGATAGAAAAAAAACAAAAAGGGGAAGTAGAAATTACCAAAGGAGCCCAAATTATTTATAGCGATTCGGCACATGTAAAAGCAAAACTTAACGCTGCCATCATTTATCATTTTAAAACCGCCACTCCATATTATGAAATGCCCCAAGGTATTGAGGTTTTGTTTTTTGATAAAGATTTAAAACAGACCACTAAAGTTACTTCTAAATATGCTATACAGCGAGAAAACCAAAAAATTATTCAATTAAAAAAGGAAGTTGTAGCCACTAATGCAGAAGGCAGCACTTTTGAATCTGAAGAGTTGATATGGGATGAAAACACAAAAAAGTTTTATTCCAACTTGCCCGTTACCATTACTTTAAATAAAGGATTACCAACTCAAAAAATAATAAATGGACCGGGTTTTTGGGCTAATGAAGATTTTAGCTATTACGAAATTAGACAAGGCTCTGGAGTTTTTAATTTTAAAGGAGACGGAATATCTCAATAGTTTTTTTGCCACGCATAACACTAATTTTCACTTATCGATAGTTTTAAAATCCTGACATTACCTAAATCTTGTATTTCAAGATTTAGGTAATATTTTTTTAATAGTCTTTTTATTTTCCGCTGAATATCATAGATTTAATTGTTTATTTTTGATAAAATAAATTGAAATGACAATTATTATCGACAAATCAAATCTAAAAGATACTTCAAAGATTCTTAGTGATAAGCTGAATAAATCAGCCAAATCAGGTAATTTGATTAAACACTTTGGCAAACTTAAAAGAAATATAGACGGTCTTAAATATCAAATTTCTGTAAGAGAAAATGAAGATTGATTTTATTGCTGATACAAATTTTCTCATTTATATTCATGAAGGCAATAAAATTGTCGAACCTTTCTTAGACTATAATTTCGGCATTTCCTTTATTTCAGAAATTGAACTTTTGGGTTTTCAAGGAATTTCAAAATCTGAAGAAACTAAATTGATATTACTTTTAAGTGATTGTTATCAAATTGAATGGGACATTAAAATTAAAGCACAAACCATACAATTGAAAAAGAAATATCACATTAAACTACCCGATGCAATAATTGCAGCTAGTGGTTTGGTTTATAATTTGCCATTAGTTACTGCCGATAAAGGATTTTCTAAAATTAAAGAGTTAGATTTAATATTGATTGAAGTTTAAAACTTTTGAATATATAAATTTCACTAATCTACGCTTTGTAAGAAACACTAATAATCAATATTTAGATTATATTTTAACATTAAGGTATTAAGAAGAATTAAGAAAGACTAATCGGCTTAATGTTCCTTAATGTTTTGATGTTTTGTTAATTAACCTACAGTTTCACATTGTTGAGTGGTTAAAAGTTGCATCGAATAACAACTATATTCACTAAAAATAACTATCTGCGGAAATCCCCGATATTTGCGGGAGAGAAAACAAATTTATTATTTATCCAAAACTTTTTTCAAATCACTAATACTTTTAATTCCCAATTCATAAGCCTGTTTTTTCCTCATCATTAAAGCGTAAGTATTATTAAAACCAATTGGTTTTAGCCATTTAATCTGATAATTTTTATTAAATTCTTGTTGCACATAATCATAAACTTTTTCTTTATCACCCATCATGCCAGCAAAAAGCTCTGGCTTTTGAGGTAGAATAACCAATAACCCCGTACCCGTATATTCTGGATAAAAATCTATTTGTTGATTAATTAGCGCATCAAAACAAATTTTTGTGCCGCCTAAACCAGTTTTAGTTTCCACCTGCAAATCAGAATTTCCTTCAATCAGCATCTTATACATTTGAGCTAAAATATACTGCTCCCCAAAAATCTTAGATCCAATTTTAATGGTTGCACCTTTTCCATTTTTAGGGGATTTATATAAGCCTTTTGCAATTAAAAAATCTCTTGCCACTTGTTCTGGTAATTGATGCAAATAATCAACTCTATAATTTAAGTTGGTCATGGTTTTATCTTCAATTTTTCCTGAAAGTAAATTTAAAATCTCTTCTAATTCGGGATGCTTCTCTAAAACTTTCTGGTTAATAATAGGTGCTGCAAAATAAGGTGGGAAGATATTTCTATCATCATTTAGCGTAATCAAATCAAAAGCTTGTAATCTTCCATCCGTACTATAACCACTAATAACATCTAATTTTTTATCAAATGCAGCCCGATACATTACTGCATCACTAATAACAACCGTCCTTATTTTTAATCCATAAATCTCCCTTAATCCTAAATCGCCATCTTGCCTACCCATAAATTCTGGCGTAAAACCGGCCAGCATTTTACCATCAAAAGCCGAAGGCAAAAAATAAAACGATGAACATAAAATCAAGAAAAATGGCAAAAGAATCAAGTAAGTTTTCATCTTCTTAAAACTTATATGCTGCACCTTAGAAAGTAAAAAATCAAAAGTTATAGCTAGAAGCGCCGCAGGAATTGCCCCAGCTAAAATCATGTTACTGTTATTTAAAGCAATACCTCCAAAAATAAACTCGCCCAAACCACCTGCGGCAATATAAGCCGCTAAAGTAGCCACTCCAACATTAATTACTGTAGCGGTTCTTATCCCAGCCATAATCACTGGAAATGCTAATGGTAATTCTACATGTTTTAGTATTTGTGCATTACTCATTCCCATTGCTTTTGCAGCCTCCAAAACCAGCGGGTCGATGTTTTTTATACCTGTATAAGTGTTTCTAATAATTGGTAACAATGCATATAAAAATAAAGCAACAATTGCAGGCTTTACGCCGATGCCTAAAATGGGAATCATTACACCTAATAAAGCGATGCTTGGAATAGTTTGTAAAACACCTGCAAAACCCAGAATTGGAGATGCCAATTTTGATTTTCTGCTGATTAAAATACCCAGAGGTAAAGCGATACAAATAGCAATCAGTAAAGAAATAAATGTAAGCCCAATATGAACCAAAGTTTGGTTCAATAATTTATCAGATTCTTGAGCAACGAATTGGAAAAAGCTATTATTCTGTTCCATTCTGATTGTATTTTTCTAATGCAGATACTAATCCAGTAGCATTAAGATTTTTTTGTTGCCCATTTAAATTAAGATGAATGGTTTTTTTATCTTGTAAAATATCTAAAGCACTCCATACAGTAAATGAATCCGCTCTCAAACTTTCTATGTTTTCACCTTCATAACTTGGGAAAAAATCCCAAAGTGAAACTAAAGAAACTGTTTTTAATGAAAGCTTTAGTTTATGCCCATCTAAAAAATCAGAAACCAATTGGTTATTTGGCCTTTTTAAAAGTTCGTTAGGATAGCCAATTTGTAAAATTTCTCCCTCGTTCATTAAACAAATCCTATCTCCAAGTTCAAAAGCTTCTTCAACATCATGGGTAACCATCACAATTGTTTTGTTTTGCAATTCATCTAAAGTTAAAAACTCTTGTCTTATCTGGTTTCTGGTAATTGGGTCTAAAGCACCTAATGGTTCATCCATCAATAATATAGGTGGATTTGCCATTAAAGCCCTCGCCAAACCAACTCTTTGCTGTTGTCCGCCACTTAATTGGTTTGGATATTTTTCTTTTATCTGAAGCGGTAAATGAAGTTTTTCTAAAAGTTCGTTGGTTCTTTTGTTGATTTTATCTTTATCCCATTTTAAAAGTTTGGGAACTATTGCGATGTTTTGAGCGATTGTAAAATGAGGAAATAATCCGTGATTTTGCAATACATAACCTATTCCCAACCTCAGTTTTTCTTCTTGGATAGTTTTAATGTTTTCGCCGTTGATAAAAATTTCACCATTTTCTGGTTCTATCAACCTATTTATCATTTTTAGCGTTGTAGTTTTACCGCAGCCGCTTGTTCCTAACAAAACTAATGTTTCTCCTTTTTTTACGCTAAAGCTGATATTTTTGACAGCTTGGGTTTCTCCGAAGGTTTTACTGATGTTTTTTAGCTCAATCATATAAAAGTAACCACCCAAATTTAAATAGGTTACAGCAATATAAAAATTTAAGAAGGGAATTTTTAAGAAAAGGAATAATTAAATCCCTACCATTTCACAGGTTTTTTCTGCAGCAATTTTTTCTGCGTTCTTTTTATTGTAATCTATGCCACTTGCCATTGCTTCGCCATCAATTAAAACCTGAACGCTAAATAATTTCTCATTATCGCCTTCTACATTTTCAATAGGTTCAAAAGAAATATCTTTTGCATGCCTTTGACACCATTCTATCAATTTACTCTTAAAGTTTGTTTCGGTAAGCTCTAGCTGATGAATGTCTATATGGGGTTTTATGATTCTTTGAGTGATGAAATCTTTAGTGAAATCATAGCCTTTATCTAAATAAACTGCCCCAACTAAAGATTCAAAAGCATCACCCAAAAGCGAACTGTGTTTTGCACTGAGGTTAATAGCTTTTTTATCAAACTCTATCAATTCATCAAAACCCAATTTTCTTCCTAATTGATTCAAGTTTGCTCTCCTTACAATTTTAGAGCG
This sequence comes from Sphingobacteriales bacterium, assembly GCA_038237895.1. Classification (GTDB taxonomy): domain Bacteria; phylum Bacteroidota; class Bacteroidia; order Sphingobacteriales; family Sphingobacteriaceae; genus Pseudopedobacter. The sequence goes on from JBBRYE010000017.1 coordinate 9,396, forward strand.
CATTTCTGTTAAAAAACCCTCGTCTTTATATGGATAAAGCTTAAAAAGTACTTCAGCAACTATAGATCCTAAAACGGCATCACCCAAAAACTCTAATCTTTCATTGTTATTTTTAGAGCCATTTTTAAGTATTAAGGCAATTGATTTATGCCTAAAAGCCATTTTGTAAAGCGATAAATTACCAGGCACAAAACCAAGTAAATTCTTTAAAACCTTTACGTATTTACGATCGGGAGAAATATGGAGTTTATATATCCTAGATAAGGGCATTAAGTGGAAGCTAAAAGCAAAAGGCGGAAAGCTTTAAATAAGAAAGTGAATAAAAGAAAAGTTCATCTCATAAATTTTAAATCAAACATCAATTGCGTTCTCATTTAATAAATTACTCTTTGTACTTTTTAAAAATAACAGATGCATTATGGCCACCAAAACCAAAAGTATTTGATAATGCTGCATTAATGTCTCTTTTTTGAGCCTTATTAAAAGTAAAATTTAATTTAGTATCAAAGGAAGGATCATCTGTAAAATGGTTTATTGTTGGAGGAACAATTCCATTTTTAATAGCCAATATACAAGCAATAGATTCTATAGCACCCGCTGCACCAAGCAAATGCCCAGTCATGGATTTAGTAGAACTAATGTTTAGTTTATAAGCGTCTTCACCAAATAAAGCACCAATAGCCATGGTTTCGCTAATATCACCCAAAGGCGTAGAAGTACCATGCACATTAATGTAATCAATATCTGATGTTGTCATTTCGGCATCATCTAAAGCAGATTGCATCACTAATTTTGCACCTAATCCTTCGGGATGAGGAGCAGTAATGTGATTAGCATCGGCACTCATGCCTCCACCTACAATTTCTGCATAGATTTTTGCACCACGAGCTTTTGCATGTTCTAATTCTTCTAAAATAATTGTGCCTGCACCTTCACCGGCAACAAAACCATCACGGTCTTTATCAAACGGACGAGAAGCTGTTTTAGGATCATCATTTCTGGTAGAAAGTGCATGCATTGCATTAAAACCACCAATTCCTGCTTCATTTAATATGGCTTCAGATCCGCCAGAAATAAACATATCAGCCCTTCCCATTCTTATGTAGGTAAAGGCATCAATTAAAGCATTTGTAGATGAAGCACAAGCAGAAACGCAAGAAAAGTTTGGGCCGCGTAAGCCATACTTCATAGAAATATGTCCTGGAGCAATGTCAATAATCATTTTTGGGATAAAGAAAGGATTTAACCTTGGCGTTCCATCGCCTTTGGCAAAATTGGTAATCTCATCCAAAAATGTTTTAAGACCGCCTATCCCAGCTCCCCAAATCACACCAATTCTATTGGTATTTAATTTAGTAAAGTCTAAACCGGCGTCTTTTACGGCTTCTTCGGTAGCAACCAAAGCATATTGAACAAATGGGTCTAGTTTTCGAGCTTCTTTTTTATCCAAATAATCTTCGGCAACAAAGTCTTTTACTTCGCAAGCAAACTTTGTTTTGAATTTCTCTGTATCAAAACGTGTGATGGGAGCAGCACCGCTTACTCCATTGATTAAACCTTCCCAAAATTCTGGAACTGTTTTTCCTATGGGAGTAAGCGCTCCTAATCCTGTAACTACAACTCTTTTAAGCTCCATTTATTCAATTAAGCAATAACTACTTTACGTTTTTTTCCAAATATGAGATAGCTTGACCAACAGTACTGATGGTTTCTGCTTGATCATCTGGGATAGCCACGTTAAATTCTTTTTCAAATTCCATGATCAATTCAACGGTGTCTAACGAGTCAGCACCTAAATCGTTAGTGAAAGAAGCCTCAGGAGTTACTTCTCCTTCGTCTACACCTAGTTTTTCAACGATAATTGCTTTTACTCTAGAAGCGATATCAGACATAATACTTATAATTAAGGGTTAAAAATTCTGTGCAAAGAAAAATAAATTCTATTAAATATCAAACCTTTTTGTTTTTGCTCTAATTTTACAGCGTTTAACAAATGTTATAAATCGGTTTCGAGCACCGAAATTAAACTTTATTATCTTGATTAAAAAATTTTTAAAGCTAGAACTTGACTTCAATTTTAATTTATTGGCCATAACCTCTCAATTAAGAGATTACAGGCTATGTTTTGTAATCAATAAATATACCGAAACTGATTTTAGAAAGGTAGAAGATTTAACTTTAGCCTTTAAAAACCTCCCTATTAAATACTTTTCTAAATATTTATACTGTACTGAAGATTTTGGATGTGAGTTTTATTTGATTGCCAACAAAGGGACAGAGGGTTATCTGATACCAGAAATGAAAGAGACGGATTATTTTGTATTGATTAAACAATACATAGATGATGAAGATCTTGAGCTTTTTATTTCCCAATTAAAGCTAATAGACGATATACAGGCCGTTGTGGATATTAATCCCGCTAAGTTAAAATCTAAAGAAAACCTGATTTTTTAAATCAGATTTGAGTTAGTGTTAAAAATACACTATTTTTGAAAGTTAAGAAACAAATCATTCTTCAAGTAAGACCAAAAACCATTTAAAAAATATATGAAAATTATTCAAAAAAAGACCAAGATAGTGGCAACTCTTGGCCCAGCCTCATCAAATAAAGATATTTTATTAGCAATGATTAAAGCCGGAGTAGATGTTTGCCGATTAAATTTTTCTCACGGAAAGGTAGAAGATCACCAAAAAGTAATTGATGTTATTAGAGAAATCAATCAAAAATATAAAACTAATGTTGGCATTTTAGCCGATTTACAAGGCCCTAAAATTAGGATTGGTTTAGTAAAAGATGGGGGTATAAATTTAATAAACGGAAACCAAATTACTTTTACTACAAAAGAATGTATTGGAGATGACCATCAAATTTACATGACTTATGATACTTTCCCTCAAGACGTTAAAGCGGGTGAAATTATCCTTTTAGATGATGGAAAATTGCAGTTAAAGGTGGTAAGTACCGATAGAAAAGAGACGGTAGTTTGTGAAGTGGTACATGGTGGAGTTTTAACTAGCCGTAAAGGAGTAAACTTACCTAATACTAAAGTTTCTATTCCGTCTTTAACTGAAGAAGATTTAAGCAATTTAGATTTCGCTTTAAAAAATGATGTAGAATGGATTGGACTTTCTTTTGTGCGTACCGCAGAAGACATTATCGATTTAAAAAGAATCATTAGCCGAAGCGGAAGAACCGCTAGGGTTATTGCCAAAATTGAAAAACCAGAAGCTATTGAAAACATTGATGCCATTATTGAAGTTACCGATGGTGTGATGGTTGCCCGTGGAGATTTGGGTGTAGAAATGCCTTTAGAAGAAGTGCCAGTTTTACAGAAAATGATTGCAAGAAAATGCAATATCGCTTCTAAACCTGTAATTGTGGCAACACAAATGCTAGAAAGCATGATCACTACTCCTCGCCCAACCAGGGCAGAAGTTAATGATGTTGCTAACTCGGTTTTAGATGGTGCAGATGCAGTGATGCTAAGTGGCGAAACTTCTGTTGGAGAATTCCCATTGATAGTTATTGAGACGATGAGCAAAATTGTAAAACATGTAGAGGATACTTCTTATCCGTACTATAAAGAAAAAGATTTAGATGAAACTTCTGCAACTTATATGGCAGATGCAGTTTGTAGTTCTGCGGTTTTTTTAGCTCAAAAAACCAATGCTTCAGGTATCGTTTCTATGACTTCTTCTGGTTATACCGCCTTCCAAATTTGTAGTCACCGCCCAAAAGCGGGTACTTACATTTTTACTTCTAATATCAATTTATTAAATACATTAAGTTTGTTATGGGGTGTTAAAGGTTTCTTTTATGATAAATTTGATAGCACCGATAAAACCATAAGCGAAGTAAATAAAATTTTGGTAGCCGAAAAAATAATTGAATCTGGCGATTTAGTAATCAATACAGCGGCTATTCCTATCGAGAAAAAAGGGAAAACCAATATGATTAAAGTAAGTGTGATTGAATAAGAAATTAATATCTCATTAAAATATTAAACGCCTCAGGATTTCCTGGGGCGTTTTTTTTTGATTTATCTTTTTGATAAAATCATATTCAAGGAAAAATCTACTATTCAAAGTGTTATTTTTCTAACGTCTTGGCGCTAGGCGAAGAAGCGGATTTCGAAGCACTAAACTGTCAGCCAGCACTAAATTTGAAACGAAGCACAAAGTTTCATTTAATCTCTGAACCCGCTTTTTTGCCAAGCGCCTGTTAGCTGCTGCTGTTCTACAGTCCCGAGTTTCTCTTTATGTTTGGACTATCATTTAATAAAGTACTTTGTATAGAGTTCTGCAAGATCAGAATCAAATTTTTCTTTCAATGCTTTTTCAATTTCTTTTTTCAACACGGGGATTTTTGCAAATCGCTTATAGAAAACTTCTCTCCCGTCAACTATGTCAAGCCATTCAACTTTGAAGTTTGTGTAATCAAACTTTTCAGGATTGAGATAGAATTTCATGTAGTCCGCAAGGTTTGTAAATTCTTCAAGGCGTTTATCATCGCTTTTCACATTCATGTTGTAAATGAAAATCATTGCCTTGATGAAAACGAAACTCTGCATTTTCGGTCTGCCTGAACTAATTGTATATGCTCCATTTCCTTTTGTATTGTTTATCTCAGAAATGTATTTTTCAAAGTATTGATTGTAGTCAAGAATGTTTTTGAATACAGCGTTTGTATATAAATCATCATTGAATTTTTTATCAAGCTTTTCAATGATTTTGTTTTTCAATTCTTCTCTTATAGGATCATCTGAAATTGCCCATAAGTAAATTAAAGTGTCTGCCTTTCTATCAGAGTGTTTTGTAAGAGAGAGAAAAGTAAAAATCAATTCTTTTTCGGAGATTCTGTCAAATTTATTTTCCTTAAAGATGTAAGAAATAGTGCAAAGCAAAGCACCGTCATTATAAAAATTCAACTTTACAAGAATGGATTTTAAAAGTACTTCTAATTTCTCCTTTGTAAAAAGTAGATAGTGCTTATACATGAAAGCGCAAAGGAATTCTATTTCTTTTCTTTGCAGGAAAGTTTCATGTTGAATGAAGTCAAGAAGATTTTGAATAAGGTCGGGCGCTTTTTCTTTTGTCAGTTTCATTCCTGAAAGCAGAAGGAAAATGTTGTTGAACTTCTTACGACACTTATCTTCAAAAAAATCGCTACTTATTTGATTCCTTGTAAGTTTATCTGCGTGAGTGCTTCTGCCAAAGAATTTGTTTTCTTTATAAAATGATTTGAGAAAGTTATTTACTGATTCAAGAATTTCAGGCAAACTATTTTCGTTGAAATCAATTTTATTGATTTCATATTTCTGAGTTGTCTTTCTCACTTCTTCTGCATCTCCATAGAAAACAACCATTTCAAAGAAATTTTTGTTGAACTTTTTAATTCTCTCCCCGTAACTTTCGTTTGTAGCATAATTTATAAGGAGTGCTTCAATTCCCTTTTTGACAACTCTTGTCAGATTGATAAACTCGTCAGCTACAATGTAATTGTTCGTGTAAAAAGTAATGACTTTGTAAATCTCGGTTTCTATCTGTTGTGGATAATAAGGACCCATTGACCAACTTCTTCCAGTTTTATAACCATCATAAACATCTAATACTTTATGGTGAAGTTCATCTATTTGCTTTTCTGCTTTGTGTAAAATATCATCATCACGAATTATTTTCAGAAGTTCATATTCCTTTTCACCCAAGTATGGAATTTGAGAAATCAATTTGTCAAAATCCATGTCGTCCATTTCCCGAACAATCTTTTTCTTTTCATCTTCATTTAAAGTGCTTTCGTGAAAACTTATCAGGTTTCGTAATGTTTTGATGTTGTGCTTTGCGATGTAGTAAGAAAAATATTTCCCCGCTTCCCATGCTTTGTTTGCAACTTCTTCAAACAATCTGTATGATTGGTGGAAGTTTCCAATTTTGTGATTTGCGTAAGCAAGTTCAAGGTCGGATTGAATGCTTGTCGTTGAGTTAATTGTAGAATTGAAAGCGTCTGCAATCACACTGCTAAATTCAAAACGATTTAAGCGACAATTAAAGCAGTTGCACTTTGTGTCTGGCTTTACATACAACTTTTTGTAATTGTCTGACCATCCACGATAACCAAAGGAATCGGGCTTATCATTTTCTTTAAACAAGTAGAAAATCATACTGAAGTTTAAAGTCCTGATTATTTCTTTCAACTTTCTTTCAACTTCTTTGATTTCTGAATCAGTCAAAGTCGTTTCAGGCTTCGGATTGAATCTTACTTCATCCTCAACATACTCAATCTGATTAAAGAATAAGTCAACAAGTAAATCATTTCTTGTCAGTAAAGAATTTGATTCATAATTGTGAACATATTTTTTGGAGTCATTGAACGGATAAAGGTTCGCAATGAAATCCGGTGGAAGAGTTTGGAATTCTGAAAAGCGATTAAGTGATAAATAAATTTGGTCAATGATATTCTTTTCAGTTAATGGTTCATTGAACTTGTCGTAAGTAGAAAGGAAAACTAAAAAGTTCAAAAGGTGTTGTCCTTTCTCAGAAATGTCCTTTCCTTTCTCAAAAAGGATTTCATTCAAAGCATTTTTTCCATTCAGATAGTCGGTAATGTAATTTGCCTCATCAGCATTTACTGCATCAAAGTAGTTGATGACATTTAATCCCTTGTTCTTTAAATATTCTCGCTGTGTCGAATGCAAGTGTTCCTCAACAGAAAGTAGGTAGGCATTTTGAAAATCCTTACCTAAAATGTTTCGTACTATCTGAACAATCATTTTCAGATTGATGTCAGAAAAGCCATAGCCAACAAACAGAACAACCTTTGAAGCAAAAACAGATTTCAGAAATGCTTCAATCAAAGGATGATTCAAACTGTAATCAAGATAGTCGTCTTTGGAATTGCAACAGATTACTAGAGTTTTTTTATTGTCAGATTATTATTTTTTGAGGAGCATTACTTTAGCTTTATAAAAGCCAATATTTATGCTGCTGTTTTAGATTCAATTAATAACTGTTCAAACTCCTGAGGTGTCAAATATCCAAGTGTTGAATGCCTTCTCTTTCTGTTGTACCAAACCTCTATATATTCGAATATTGCAAGTTTAGCTTGAACTCTGGTTATGAAATTTTCATGGTATACCATTTCTGTTTTCATTGTTTTGAAGAAACTCTCTGCCACAGCGTTATCCCAACAATTCCCCTTTCTGCTCATACTCTGATTTACTGAAAATCTCATCAATTCTCTTCGAAATTCATTGCAGGCATATTGTACACCCCTGTCTGAATGAAAAATCAGTCTTGGAGTAATTGGGCGATTTTTTATGGCCATCCGCCAGGCAGCAATGGTCGTTTGCTCAGCTTCCATCGTTTCACTCAAAGTCCAGCCTACAATCTTTCTATCTGCCAGATCCATTATGGTGGTCAAATAAAGCCAGCCTTCCCGAGTTCAAATATAAGTCAGATCGGAAACCCACTTTTTGCCTATATGCTCTGCGTAGAAATCTCTGCCCAGGATATTTGGTGCTGGTGCGTAAATATATTTCGAATCGGTAGTCTGCACCCGATATTTTTTACGGACTATACTTCTTATATTCGCTTTACGCATCAATCTGGCTACTCTTGGTCTGGATGCAATAACTCCCCTGAATTTTAGTGCTGCCGCAATTCGAGGACTTCCATAACGATACTTACTGTCCTTATGGATTTCTTCAATCTGCACTAAAAGTTCATTCTGATTAACCCAGCGTTTACTTACTGGATATTTCAGCCAATAATAAAAACCACTATTACTTACCATAAGTACTTTGCACATCTTTTCAACAGGAAATACTTTTCGGTGTGCTTTTATAAATCCGAATATCTCCCGTCGCCCTTGGAAAAGATGCCGACCGCCTTTTTTAGTATATCACGCTCCAATTGTGCTTCTTTTAGCTCTTTTTGGAGCTTTTTAATCAATTTCTGTTCTTCCGTTAAGTCAACTCCACTTTGTCTTGAGACAGCATTACGTTGCCTCCATTTGCTCAGCAGACTCTCGTTTATACCTAATTCATCGGCTACAGATTTTACCGAGCCACGACTAACTGATAAATCTATAGCCATTTTCTTAAAGGAATCATCAAACATTCGTTTGTTCATATTTTCAAATTTAATGTGTTTAAATTAAATCTGACTTTATAATCCCTCTAGTCAAAGGTAGCAACTCCATCTTCCTTTAAAACAATCTCAGTATCATTCAAGTCGCCATGAACTTTGACAAGAAGATTTGTATTAAGTGCGTATGGAAATTCTTTGTCTTTAGAAACAACTGAAAAGGGGAGTGATTCTTTTTTGATTACCTGTTCAAGCAAATCGTCATAGTTCGTTGTCAAGATGTGTTCAGGATTCAACTTGAAAACCCACTCATGAATTTCATTGTATTTAACTTTCTTGTGTTTGAGAACAGAACGAATTTTATCAATATATTCTTTCTGCTGCCTTTCGTTGTAATACATCTGAGCAATCCTCAAATAGTCCGCTTCATTTGGTGGAATTGCAATTTCAGATTTCATTTCATCAATTAAAGTTCCCCAGTTAGGAATACCTGCATCAACGGAAATACCAGCACCTGCGAACACAACCAACTTGTTTGTGTCAATAGCGTTGCGAATGTTTTTTATGTCGGTAAAAAATTTGTTACTCATCAGTCACTTAATTGTCAGATTTAAACTTCCATGGCATATAATTGCAAAGTCGTCTTTGCAGTTGCAGCTAACTTAAATATATCTCCAACTCCCCACCACAACCATTGCCGTATTATCCGTTTATATACGGATATAAATGATTAACATCCGACTAGGTTTCTGCACAATCCTCACCTTTGTTTTGTCGGTTAGCCATGGTGGTTAGCTGTTCGTTAACAAGTATATACAATTTAATTTTTAAGACAATGACTAATTTAAAAAACAGTGTAAGGTTAATCGGTTTCTTAGGTGCAGCACCTGAAGTGAAAGAATTTTCTAAATCTAAAAAAGTAGCTAAAGTAAATTTGGCCACTAATGATGCTTACAAAAATCAAAAAGGAGAAAAAGTAGAAGAAACCCAATGGCACCAATTGGTAATGTGGGGAAACCAAGCCGAGTTTGCGGCTCAGTATTTAAATAAAGGAAGTGAAGTTGCCATAGAAGGAAAACTGGTAACCCGTACTTATGATGATAAAGATGGCGTGAAAAGATACGTTACAGAAATTGTAATCAATGAGATTGTGATTTTGGGACGTAAAGCAGCTTAATTTGGAAGCAATGTAATAGTATATGTATAGAAAATTGAAAAATCTTTACATATCCCTTTTATTATGCATAGAAAATTGAAAAATCTATACCTATAGATTTAAACAAAAATGGTTCGTGTTTCCACACGAACCATTTTATATTTTCACAAATATAAATCTAAACCATATAATTCCAACCCTTTACATCCTCTACCCTGCCAAACTTAATATCATCTAAGGCTTTTCTCATTTTATTGGCAAAAACACTTTCTGCCGGATTAGGCAATGTATAGGTTTTTCCTTCATGCTCAATCTCTGCAACTTGTGCTATAGTTGCGGCAGTACCAGCACCAAAAGCATCGGTACAAGTTCCGTTAGCTATGGCTTCTAATAATTCTTTTACAGAAATTCTACGCTCTTCTACTTCCATTCCAAAATCTTTTGCCAACTCAATAATGCTTTTTCTGGTAATTCCATCTAAAATGGTATCACGGGTAGATGGAGTTACCAATTTTCCATCAATAACAAACATCACATTCGCCGCTCCCATTTCTTCTATATATTCATGAGATTTTGCATCTGTCCAAATTAATTGATCAAAACCTTGTTGAGCCGCTTTTTTTGCTGGTAATAAAGATCCACCATAATTACCGGCTGCTTTGGCATAACCAAAACCTCCTTCTGCAGCTCTGGTGTATTCGGTTTCTATTTTAACTCTTAAATTTTTAGAAAAATATGGACCGGTTGGGCCTAATAACACCATAAATTTATAAGTGGTAGAAGGTGCAACGCCTAAAAATGGGTCGGTAGCAAACATAAACGGACGAATGTAAAGCGTGTAGTTTTCCTTATTTGGAACCCAATCCTTATCAACTTTTACAAGCTCTAAAATGCTTTCTATAAATAATTCTTTTGGTAATGTTGGCATACACATTCGCTCTGCCGATTTATTAAAACGAGCAGCATTTTGATCTGGTCTGAAAACAGAAATTTGTCCATCGGAATGTCGATATGCTTTTAATCCTTCAAAAAAAGATTGACCGTAATGCAAAGCAGAAATAGCAGGACTTAAACCAATATCGCCGAAAGGCAAAATCTCAAAGTTTTTCCATTCGCCATCTTCATAATCGGCTGTAAGCATGTGGTCAGAAAAGGTTTTTCCGAATGGTAAATTATCAAAATCTATTTGGGGCAATTTAGAAGTTGCTGTTTTTGTTACTTTTATATTTGCTGTTTCTATCATGATGTTATTCTTTTGCAGTCTGGCAATTTACAAATTTGTTTAAATTATTGCTATTGTATCAAATCAATAATTACCGTTACAAACTTAATTTTTAACTTTGAGGTTTAAACAGATAATATTAAAAGGTGAAATTTAGTTTTGGGATTCTCAAAATTTTTTTGACTTATCGATTGTAGTGATATCCATTCATGGTTTTAAGCAAAAAAGATTTAACAAAATGCACCCACCGACGGATAAGACCCGTAATAATTTTTAGCACCTTAAAACTATAACACAAAAATGCCGCGGATAATGTGCTTTGATTATGGAAATAAAAGAACGGGAATTGCCGTTACAGATCCTTTGCAAATGTTTGCCACTGGTTTAGAAACTATACATCCTAAAGATATTATTGATTACGTTAAAAAATATCTGTTAACCGAGCAGGTAGAATTATTTGTAGTTGGCGAGCCTAAACAAACAGATGGCAGCCCTTCACAAACCGCTCAAAATGTAAAAGGATTTGTAACCATCCTAAAAAAAAGCTTTCCTAGCATTCCCATTGTTATGATGGATGAACGTTATACTACTAAAATGGCTGCCGATGCTATTGCACAAAGCGGGATGAAGAAAGCAGCACAGAAGGATAAAAATTTGATAGATACTGTTGCCGCAACCATCATTTTGCAGTCTTATATGGAGAAAAAATCTTTAGGTTTTTAAATATGCTCTCTCCAAATCAACTCCTTAAAAAATACTTTGGTTACGAGAATTTTCGTCCGCAACAGGAAGAAATTATTGAGCAAACATTATCAGGAGCCGATTCTTTGGTGTTGATGCCAACGGGCGGAGGAAAATCTTTATGTTTTCAAATACCGGCTTTGCTTTTACCAGGAACCGCTATTGTAGTTTCGCCATTGATTTCTTTGATGAAAGACCAGGTGGATGCTTTGCGGAGCAATGGAATTTCTGCCGCTTTTTATAACAGTTCGCAAAGTTTTGAGGAGCAACAAGCGATATTAAATGGTTGCCATAATGGCGAGATAAAATTACTTTATATATCTCCAGAAAAATTACTTTCTGATACAGAAATCATTACGAAAGCTTGTAAAATAAGTCTTTTTGCAATTGATGAAGCACATTGCGTTTCTTCTTGGGGACATGATTTTAGGCCAGAGTATACACAAATGGGATTTTTAAGGGAACGTTATCCTTCAATTCCTTTTATTGCCTTAACTGCAACTGCAGATAAACTGACCCGAAGAGATATTATTAAACAGCTCAAATTAAAAAAACCTCAAATATTTATTACTTCTTTTGATCGTAAAAATTTAAGCTTAGAAGTTAAAATCGGCGTTAAGCCAAAAGAAAAAATAAACGAGATTATTGATTTTATACAGGAGCGAAAAAACCAAAGCGGCATAATTTATTGCTTGAGCCGGAAAAAGTGTGAGGAAGCTTATGAGGCTTTGCAAAACGAGGGGATAAATGCCATGTTTTATCATGCCGGTATGGATGCTGCTGTGCGATCATCTGTACAAGAAAGGTTTATAAACGATGATTTACAAGTAGTTTGTGCTACTGTTGCTTTTGGGATGGGTATTGATAAATCTAACGTGAGGTGGGTAATTCATTATAATTTACCAAAAAATATTGAAGGTTATTATCAAGAAATTGGCAGAGCTGGAAGAGATGGATTGCCTTCTGAAACCATTCTTTATTATAACTATGCCGATTTGCAGCTTTTGAATAAATTTGCTGGTGAGGGCGCAATGGCCGAAGTAAATTTAGAAAAGCTAAAGCGAATGCAAAATTATGCAGAAGCCGATAGTTGCAGAAGGAAAATATTGTTAAATTATTTTTCTGAAAGTCCTGATCAAAACTGTGGCAATTGTGATGTTTGCGCTAATCCTCGTCAGCATTTTGATGGAACAATAACGGTACAAAAGGCATTATCTGCAGTAGTGAGAATGGGAGAAAAAGAAGGTTTAAATATGTTGATTGATGTTTTAAGAGGGAGTAAAAGACAAGAAATTGTGTTTGCCGGTTATGATAAAATTAAAACACATGGAGCGGGTGCAGAAATCCCTGCCTTTGATTGGCAGCGATACATTATGCAAATGCTAAATTTGGGAATTTTAGAAATGGCTTATGATGAAAATTTTGCTCTAAAAATTACAACTTCTGGAAATGACATTTTATTTGGCAAGAAAAAAGTTGAGTTAACCATTTTAAACTCAACTAAAGCGGTAGAAAAAACAGTAAAAACCAGACAGCCAAAAATTGTAAGTGATTACGAAGAGCTATTTAATAGTTTAAAAAAAGTACGTCGCATTTTTGCGGAAAAAGAAAATGTACCTGCCTATGTGATTTTTTCTGATGCTACTTTAGACGAAATGGTAAGGCAAAAGCCAACAACAGCCGAAGAATTATTAACTATTTCTGGAGTTGGCGAGCATAAACTTTTTAAATATGGAGAAGCATTTCTAAATGTGATTAATGATTTTTCTTCTAGTTTTGAAATTAAAAAAACTAAGGGCAGTACTTACTTAGATACGTTAAAAATGTTGCAGCAAAACATCAGTATATCTGAAATTGCTATCACCAGAAATTTAGCTGAGGCAACTGTTTATTCGCATTTAGCACAATTATATTTAAGCGGAAAAATAGAAAGTCTAGCTAAATATGTGAATGAGGATGAAGTTAGTATGGTGAAAGAGGCTACTTTAGCATTGAAAGAAACCAAAATAATGAAGCCAATATTTGAACATCTAAAAGAGTCGGTTCCATACCATAAAATTAGATTGGCTCTAGCTGTTTTGGAGAAACGAGGTTAGTTTTTCTGCCACTAATATGAATAATTTTACTAATCTGTGTTTAAAAATATTTGATCATGAAACCCTTTAATCTTGAAAATCGAGATTCAGACTTTTTTGCCACTAATTGCACTAATTTTCACTAATAAAGCATAAACTGAAATCTCACTAATCTATGTATTTTAGGAAATCCTTTAATCCTGAAAATCAAGATTCAAATAAATTTAATTATCAAATTTAGATTAGTATTTATTTGTGATATTAGTGGCAACTTTTTTTTATTTGAGCTTTGTGTCTAATCTTTGTGCTATTTGTGGTTAAACTTCTTCAATTCTATCACTGTAATTTCCGGCCAAATACCAACCCTACCAGAAAAGCCTAAAAAACCAAATCCTCTATTTATATACAAATATCTCCCCATTTCCTCCTTTAAACCTGCCCAATGTTTATAACGATATTTTATCGGACTCCATTTAATCCCAAAAGCTTCAATTCCAAATTGCATTCCATGAGTATGACCGCTTAGTGTAAGATTTATTTTTGAAGGATGCGTTTTGACTTGAGCATCAAAATGTGATGGATCATGAGATAACAAAATTTTAAAATCATTTTGGTTTGTGCCTTCCAAAGCTTTATTTAAATTTCCTCTTTCTCCAAATCCAATTCCCCAATTTTCCACTCCTAATAAATCAATTTTTTGTCCGTCTTTTTCTATAGTTATACTTTCATCTAATAATAATCTAAAGCCAATTTGCTGATGATATTCTTTTAAATTTTGTAAGTTTTTTCTTTTTTCTAAATCATTTGGCCATTTAATATAATCACCATAATCATGATTGCCAAGAATAGATAATAAACCGTAATTGGCTTTAATTTGTTTAAAGAAAGGAATCCAAGGCACAATTTCATCTGCTTTGTTGTTGACTAAATCCCCAGTGAAAACAAATAAATCAGATTTTTGAGCATTGATTAAATCTATTCCTTTTTGAACAGCTTCTTTATTTGTGAAACTTCCAGAGTGAATATCTGAAATTTGAGTGATGGTAAAGCCATCAAAAGCTGCGGGCAAATCATCAAAAAATAAGGTTTCTTTTATAACACGATAAGCGTATTTCCCTCTTATTATTCCATCAATAAATATTAATATAACTATGATAAAGGCAACTAACGCCATTATTAAAAATGTGTTAATCCTAAGGGGTAAAAAATTTTCAGGATTATGATTACCAAAAAATGCTAATGCTAATATCACAATATCTCCAGCCAATAATATTAAAGCTGCAACTACTTCTGCAACAAAAATCACTATAAAAAAGTGTGTAGCAAGCTTAAAAAAACCATCCATTCCGTTGCTTTGTAGTCTAAATATTGCTGCGATTAAAGAAAAGCTTATAATTAAATTAACCAAAGTAAATATCTCTTGAAAAAAGAAATTTGGAAATAATGGTTCCAATCCGTTAGTAACATACCAGTTTAATAATGCTAAAAAAAGAATAAAAATTATATATGGTAATATGCTTGTTTTTCTTTTCATCTAAAGTTTTTTTGCCTGCTGTATCATTAATTTTTATTAATCTTTACAAATTCTAAATTGTCAGAATCTTGAATTACTGGAATGATAAAAGGATATCTGCGATTGTTTATTTCTATAAGATTCGAGTCATAAAATTCTTATAATCAATATTTTAATCTTAATTTCAATACCCATATTTACTCCACAATCTTTTCAAATATTCCCTAATTTTTGATTCAGCAACATTATCTTGAGGATCATAAAGTTTGGTACCGCTCAATTGCTCTGGTAAAAATTCTTGGTCGATGAAATTGTCTTTAAAAGCGTGGGCATATTTATAATCTTTGCCATAATCCATGTTTTTCATCATTTTGGTTGGCGCATTTCTCAAATGGAGCGGAACTGGCAAATCCCCAGTTTGCTTTACTAAAGATTGTGCCTTTGCAATGGCTTCATAAGATGCATTGCTTTTCGCTGATGATGCCATATATATTACAGCCTGTGAAAGTATAATCCTGGACTCGGGCCAACCGATTACATTAACAGCCTGGAAACAATTATTAGCTAATAAAAGCGCATTCGGATTTGCGTTTCCAATATCTTCTGAAGCTAAAATCAATAATCTTCTGGCAATAAATTTTGGGTCTTCTCCGCCTTCAATCATTCTTGCCATCCAATAAACTGCTCCATTTGGGTCGCTGCCGCGGATAGATTTAATAAATGCAGAAATAATATCATAATGTTGCTCGCCAGTTTTATCATATAAAGCCATATTCTGCTGAATATGAGTTAAAACAAAATCGTTAGTGATAATTACTTTTTTACTGTTTGCCGCGTTTACCAACAACTCAAAAATATTTAAAAGTTTACGTCCATCGCCACCAGAAAGTCTGATTAATGCTTCTGTTTCTTTTAATTCTATTTCCTTTTTTTGAAGAATTTCATCATTAGCAATCGCATTTTTTAAAAGCGAAATTAACTCGTCTTCTGTCAGGTTTTTTAGCACATAAACTTGGCATCGCGATAGCAAAGCAGATATTACCTCAAAAGATGGATTTTCTGTTGTTGCACCAATCAAAACCACCAAACCACGTTCTACCGCACCTAATAAAGAATCTTGTTGTGATTTTGAAAAACGATGAATTTCATCGATAAAAAGTATAGGAACAATCCCTCCTTTTTTATATTGAGCCGCTTTATCAATCATTTCCCTTACATCTTTAACGCCCGAATTTATAGCACTTAAAGAAAAAAATGGCCGATCTAAACTATGAGAAATGATAAATGCTAAAGTAGTTTTCCCAACTCCAGGCGGACCCCAAAAAATCATAGAAGGAATATGTCCGTTCTCAATCGCTTTGCGCAAAACAGCTCCTTCGCCAACTAAATGTTGCTGACCAGTATATTGCACCAAAGATTTTGGACGCATTCTTTCTGCTAGTGGATCAGTTAAAGCCAATATTTTACTTATCGATTAAAATTGAATTGTTTTTTGGATAGTATTATGATTAAATAAAGAACTATTACTCTTTAAATTTTCAGTAATGTCTCCGCTTGGGTTCTGCAAATAAAGTTCCACTAAATAAGATTTACCTTTTTTAAAAGAAGTACTTGGTGTAAACACGATGTTCTTATAGGCAATAGTATATTTACCGACAATCGGTTTTTCTAAATCTTGTAAATCATTATCATCAGCCTTCAGATAAACTGCTATAGTTTGAGCCCACGTAGCATCCGTTAAAGTATCTGCTGATAAATCATTAATAATATAATCATCAATATTAGAAAATATTAATGAGGAGGAATCTTTGCTTATCCCTATTTTAATTTCATCTTTTAAAATATTTGCCGATTTATTCTGACATGAGACTAAGCCAAGTAAGAGAAAAAACAGATAAAACTTTCTCATACACTATTTTGTGATCAAATCATCAATCAGCTTATCAAACTCGTTCACAAACTCAACGTAATAATTCCCTGTTCCTGGTCCGCTAAATCCTGTATGGATTTTTCTAACATTTCCTTTTTTATCGATGACAATCATAGTAGGAAATGCAGCAATTTTATTTAACATCGGTAAACTTTTAGCGGCCTCACCTTTTTCATTAGTATAACCTGTAACTAAAATGTCGTATTTAATATCAAAACGTTTTTTTAACCGCTCCAAATTTAATTTCGATTTTTCAAAATCTTTAGTTCGCTCGTAAGCTAAACCAATTATCTCTACTCCTTTATCATGATATTTATCATAAAATTTTGTTAAAAATGCCGTTTCATCCATACAGTTTGGACACCATGAACCTAACAATTGGATAATAACTACTTTATTTTTGAATTTTGCATCGCTTAAAGAAATCTTTTTCCCTTCTAAATTTGGAAAACTAAAAGCAATTTGTTTGGTACTATCTTTCAAAAAAGTAAAGCCATAAGCATTTGGCAAAACAGCTTTTCCATTTTTTTTTGCTGTAAAATTATCAATAGAAGAAAAACCAGAATAAAATTTCCCTTCACTCATGGTGCTATCAGGATTTACCGTTGCTGTAAATAAATAGGCATGTGAGCCATCAAAAGCGGAAAGCATTAATTTATTATCTTCTACCATTCCTTCCAAATAACGATAATCGCCAGTAGTAGTTAAAAATGTACCAGTAACTTTAGATTGATTTTGAACAAATTCGCCAACCGCTTGGGTAGTATCTTTTTTATCTGCGCTTATAAAAGTAGTTTCCCATCTACCAGAAACATCAACAGTTGGTTGCATTGTTTTTTCTTTAATTCTCCATGCAGAACCAGCCTGTGCATAAAAAGTCATTTGAGCATCTTTATTAGCCAAATGCTTTGTCCAAATGCCGTCTATTTTTCCATCTACTAAAGTTCCGTTAATTTCAGAGTCAAAAAGAGGTAATTTAATATGAATAGAATCTCCTGAATGATTGATTTCATCAACTTTAAGCCGCTCAGAACTATTAATAATTTCTATATAATATTTCCCTGCGCTATCAACTACATCAAAATTAAATGGAATTTCTGCTCCAGATTCTGTAATTAAAGATCCTCGCCAAATCCCAGATTGTAGTTTATGAGAAGGTTTATCACAAGAGTTTAGGATTAGGATAGTGAAAAAAGAGAATAATAAATATTTTATGGAAAATTTCATTTGATTATTTAGTATAATTATCAATAAGATTTTATAAACGTTAATTAATTACTTAATGTTATTTAACTGGACTAGCCAATGATTAGAATGGTTTACAATTAAGTCTTTTTTTAAACTCTCTTCTTTGATAGCTAAATACTGATAGACCTTTAAGGGTACACTTTCTGGATAGATTGAAAGACCTCTTAAAATTTCACTTCTCGCTTCTTTAAGTTTATTCCCATTATTTAGTGCTTCTACTTTATAAACATAAATTATTGGAGGAATTACCTGATACAATTCTTTGTATTCTTTTTCGAGAATATTCAGCGTTTCTAATTGAAAGTCAGGATTTGATTTAATCCCTTTTAACGAAGTTTCACTTATGTGTTTTTGATAAATTAAAAATAAAATTATCAAGTATTTATTCTTTGATTCCTCAGATTTAACAAACTTATTGAGTCTTAATGAAGTACTCTCTTGCAACTCACCCTTATCTGATTGCAAAACCTCTTCGTAAAAATTATTGATAATGATTAAAGCAGTGCTATCATTAGTATCAATAACTGATTTAGATTTTAATTCTTGTAATTGCTTTGCAAAAACGCTTCTATTGTTTTGGGCTGACGCTAAATAAAATGACAGTGTTATTAAAGTAGTAAATAGCAGCTTCATGTATAAATGGGTTATTTAGAAGATTTAAAATTATCTTTTTAATAAATAACTAAAGAATATCTGCCCATATATTTTTAACATCTCTTATTCAAGTAACATCTCCTTTTTTATAGCTTCTTCAGCCGACAAAATTTCTTCTTACAAGTTCTGGATTGTAAATATCATTTTTAAGTTCTTTCAACAGAGACTATTTTCTTTGGCTTCCTGAATTAATTCTAATTCTCTTACCTCAAAATCTCTCTAGAAATCACCACTTTCTGTATTTCAGATGTTCCCTCATAAATCTGGGTAATCTTTGCGTCACGCATTAAACGTTCCACATGATATTCTTTCACAAAACCATAACCACCATGAATTTGAACTGCTTCAACCGTGGTTTTCATAGCCACTTCAGAAGCAAAAAGTTTAGCCATAGAGCTTGCCTGCGCATAAGGCAAACCTTGGTCTTTAAGCCAAGCCGCTTTTAAAACCAACAATCTTGCAGCTTCTATTTCTGTAGCCATGTCTGCCAATTTAAATGCAATAGCTTGGTGTTCTGAAATTGGTTTTCCAAAAGTCTTGCGCTCTTTTGCATATTGTGTAGCTAATTCAAATGCCCCTGAAGCAATTCCTAAAGCTTGGGCAGCAATTCCAATTCTACCACCTTCTAAAGTTTTCATCGCAAAAGAAAACCCAAAACCATCGGCACCAATTCTATTTTCTTTAGGTACTTTAACATCTGTAAACATCAAAGAGTGTGTATCAGACCCTCTAATTCCTAATTTATTTTCTTTTGGTCCAATTGCAAAACCTTCCATTCCGCGTTCTACAATTAAGGCGTTTATCCCTTTACTTCCTTTTTCTGGATGCGTTTGTGCAATTACTAAATATATAGAGGCAGAACTTCCGTTTGTAATCCAGTTTTTGGTTCCGTTTAGTAAATAATAATCTCCCATATCTTCTGCTGTTGTATGTTGAGAAGTAGCATCAGAACCCGCTTCAGGCTCAGAAAGACAAAATGCCCCAATTTTTTCTCCGGTTGCCAAGGGCTTTAAATACTTTTCTTTTTGTGCTTCATTTGCATAAGCTTCCAAGCCGTAACACACCAAAGAGTTATTTACCGATACGACCACAGAAGTAGAAGCATCAATTTTAGAAAGCTCTTCCATTACCAAAACGTAAGAAATTACATCCATTCCTGCTCCATTATATTTTGGATCAACCATCATCCCCATAAAACCTAATTCTCCTAGCTTTTTCACTTGTTCGGCAGGAAATTTTTGATGCTCATCTCGCTCTATTACACCAGGTTTTAATTCTATTTGCGCAAAATC
The DNA here is from genome assembly GCA_038237895.1 of Sphingobacteriales bacterium. Classification (GTDB taxonomy): domain Bacteria; phylum Bacteroidota; class Bacteroidia; order Sphingobacteriales; family Sphingobacteriaceae; genus Pseudopedobacter. The sequence continues at coordinate 29,309 of JBBRYE010000017.1, forward strand.
CCTTGCCGCCTGTTGTATCATCAAATGCTCCTCTGTAAATTGGAAATCCATAGTTTTAAATTATGATTAGAATATTTTTTGGTTAAATTGAAATCAAGTTTAATCAGATAAAAATTTAATATTTGGGCGTTTCTCCAAGCTTCGCAAGGGTCGGGCTTTACACTTTATCTTTTTTTCAGAAAAGAAAAAAAGCATTCCGTTTCAATCCCTAACGTAAAACCTATAATTATTACAAATATTAGCTAAACCAAAACACTTTGTTTTCTTTTCTAAAAACTCTGAGATATTTGTGGTTAAGCTTAATCTGGAATACCTCAATTTTCAAATATAAAAATATTATGCAAGCATAGCAAATTGAAAATCTATTGATGGGCTTTTACTATTCGCTTTTCGATAAAAGAAGTAGAATATCCTTCTAAAAATGAGATGGTTTTTACTTCGCCATTACTGCCTAGAACTTCTGTTGCACCTACTATTTGGTCAATAGTATAATCTGCACCTTTAACTAAAACGTCTGGTAAAATATTTGTTATCAAATTTAAAGGAGTTTCCTCATCAAATAAAATAACAGCATCTACAAAGAATAACGATGCTAACAAACCAGCCCTAGATTTTTCGTCGCAAATTGGGCGGGTAGCACCTTTCAGGTTTCTTGTAGAAGCATCAGAATTTAACCCAACTATTAATTTTGTACCTAAATCTGCAGCTTTAGAAAGATAATCTATATGCCCTAAATGCATAATATCAAAGCAGCCATTGGTAAAAACCAATTTCTGGTTTTCATTTTTCCAAATATTCAATTGTTCCTCGAAATCGCTTAAAGAACTGTGAATTTTATTTTGAATAATATCAAGATTTTGTAACATCTACATTCTGTTTAGGTTGATATAAAGCGCCTATAATTAAAGCTAAAATACCAAAAATGATAACCAATAATGTTTGTATGGCATGTAAAATAGTTGCATAAACTAAAGCGGGTCCTGCATTAACATTTAGAAGTATTAAACATTGCGAAACCATAAAATGAAATGCCCCAATGCCGCCCTGTATTGGGGCTATCATTCCAAAACTACCTCCAATAATTGTTAATAAAGCATTAGATAAAGTTAGATGTGAAGTTTCCTGTAGCATCTTAAACCCACAATAGGTAGAAAAAACATAAAAAAACCAAATGGCTATTGTATAAAAGCTAAACAGATATGGTTGATCCATTTTTTTTAAACTCAACAAACCATCCTTTAATTGATTTATAAAGCCTTTTATTTTAACAGCAAGTTTATTTTGAGAAGTAAAAACTTTAAAAATAAGATAGACAGCAATAAAAAAAATGAAGATTAATCCTATAAATAAATATATTTTAGATAATATTAGTGTCTTAAAATCAATACTTTCTGTAAAATGAAGAATGATTTCAAAATATAATCCTAATCCCATCAACACAATTATCCCTAAAGCAAATAAATCAATAATTCGCTCCGTAATTACTGTCCCTATTAAAGAAACTGTACTTATATCCTCTTTTTTGGATAACCAGGCACATCTCATTATTTCGCCAGCTCTCGGCAATGCCAAATTGGCAAAATAACCAATCATAATAGCATTAAATACATTTAAGCTTGATGTTTTAGTTTTCTTTAAAGGTTGTATTAACAATTTCCAGCGTAATGCTCTCAAATAATGAGGAATCATAACAGTTATAGCTGTTATTAAAATCCAAGTCTTATCAGCTTTTGCCAAATCATCCAGAAAATTAGAATGGTATTGAGTTTTAAAAAGATAATAGGTAATTGCAAAGCCCAGCAACAAAAAGAAAGTATATTTTAAGAATGCAATTGGGCTTATTTTCAATTTCTATTTTATCAAACGGTTATTTTCATCAGGGAAAACTAAAACAGGCTCATGTTTTTTAGCTTCTTCTAATTCCATGTGGGCGTAAGATACAATAATTACTATATCCCCAATTTGTGCCAATCTTGCGCAAGAACCGTTTAGGCAAATGGTTCCGCTTCCTCTTTCGCCCTTTATAATGTAAGTTTCAAACCTTGCGCCATTGTTATTATTTACAACTTGCACTTTTTCATTAGGAATCATGTTTGCAGCATCAATTAAATCTTCATCAATAGTGATACTACCTACGTAATTTAACTCAGACTGTGTAACCTTAACCCTATGAATTTTTGATTTTAAAACTTCAATAATCATGATGCAAATTTAAAAAATAGTATTTAAAAGTATTGTTATGAAAGCATCATATTATCTATCAGCCTTGTTTCGCCAACATAACATGCAACTAGCGCAATGGCATTAGCTTTATCTTCCTGGTTAGTTATTTCTCTTAATGTATTTTGTTTACAAATTTTAAGGTATTCTAATTCTACGCCAGAAATATCTGCATATAAATTTTTAGCCTTTTCTTTTAATTCTGATAGTTTTAATTTATCAAAATTTTCCTTTAAAAATTTTAAAGATTTATTGATTACTATCGCATTATTACGTTCCTCGACATTAAGTCTTGTATTTCTAGAGCTCATTGCTAAGCCATCATTTTCACGTACAATTGAGCAGGCAACAACTTCAATATCCAAATTAAAATCTTCAACCATTTTTTTAATAACCAAATATTGCTGATAATCTTTCTGTCCAAAAAAGGCAACATCGGGTTTAACCCAATTAAATAACTTGTAAACAATTTGTGTAACGCCTAAATAATGTCCTGGTCTAAATTCACCCTCCAATAAAGAATCTAGTTCCCCTACATTATAATTCCACGTTTCCTTTTCGTTTGTATAAACATCTTTCGGTTCTGGGTTAAATAAAATATCACAGCCAGCTTTTTCAAGCATAGTTATATCTTGTTGTATTGGTTTAGGATATTTTAGTAAGTCGGCGGGGTTGTTAAACTGTGTAGGATTTACAAAAATACTAGCAATTGTAATATCGCAAATTTCTTTTGATTGTTCAATTAAAGAGATGTGTCCTTGATGCAATGCACCCATTGTTGGTACAAATCCAATTTTTAGAATAGAATTATTTAAAGTCCCTAAAAAATTGGTCAGTTGTTTTTGGGTTCTGAAAACTTTCAAAAATACTAGGTTTTAATCGGCAAAAGTGTATAATTAGTTTATAATATACAAAGCTTTTAATTGCTTAATTGAAAAATTGCTATATATTCCGTATATTTGCGCTCTATTAAATACTTCTTAACAAAAACTTAACAAAGATTAGGATGGGAAAAACCAAGCTTTTGTTTATCACACATGAAATGTCACCATTTCTTGAACTGACAAAAATTTCTAAAATCACGAGAACATTACCACAAGCAATGCAAGAAAAAGGATTCGAAATTAGAATTCTTATGCCTCGTTTTGGTAACATTAATGAAAGAAGGAATAGATTACATGAAGTAATCAGACTTTCTGGGATGAACATCATTATTGATGAAACGGATAATCCTTTAATCATTAAAGTTGCGTCCATTCCATCAGCAAGAATGCAAGTTTATTTCTTGGATAATGAAGATTATTTTCACAGGAAATATGTTTTTAACGATAATAAAGGGAAGTTTTATGCAGACAATGATGAAAGAGCAATCTTTTTTTGTAAAGGCGCATTAGAAACTGTTAAGAAATTAGGATGGGCTCCAGATGTTGTACATTGCCACGGATGGATGAGTTCTTTAATTCCTGCTTATCTTAAAACCAGCTACAAAGACGACCCTACTTTTAAAGAAGCAAAAATTGTTTATTCTTTATATAATCAAAGCTTTGATAACTCATTAGGAGCAGATTTTACTAAGAAAGCTTTAATGAAAGGTATGGAAAGTAAAGATTTGGAAAGCTATAATGATGGAACGCATACATCTATTAATATAGGTGCCATTGATTATTCAGATGCTATTGTTATTGCTGATGATACAATATCTGAAGAGGTGTTAAACTATGTTAAAAAATCAGAAAAACCCGTTTTAGAATACGATTCTACATTAGATTTGGAAAATTATTACAATTTTTACCAAGAAATTGCGTCTGATGTATTAATATCAGTTGCTTAAAACTATTTAGAATTATATGAAATTTATTAAATCAGGCTTATTAACCACGTTAGTAAGTCTTTTTATTTTAGGAGGTTGCAAAAATGCATCTACAATTGGATTAGATGTTGATCCAACCTTAGATATCAATTCAAAATTAATAGATACTTCTACTGTTTTCACCAAATTGGTTAAACAAGATACAGTAGTAGCTAATGGAACTGCAGTAAGCGTTTTAGGCTATTTTAAAGATCCTGTTTTTGGAACTACTACTTCTAACATGGCATTGGCCGTATCATTAACTTCGGCTTTAAACTTCGGTAAAACTCCTGTTTTGGATTCTGCAGTTTTGGTTTTACCCTTTGTTGGCTTCTATGGCGATAGTATTAACACAAATTATACATTAGAAGTAAGACAACTAGATGAAACCCTTTACGGCGAGCCTACTTTAGCTTATTACAATAATAAAAAGTGGAAAACAAAATCTACTATACTAGCTACTAAAAGCTTTAAAGCAAATTATAAAGATAGTTTAACTATCCAGGATATAATTGTTGGCAAAAAAGACACCGTTAAAAGAGTGGTGCCACAATTAAGGATAAAATTAGACCCAACATTTATCACTAATAATATATTAAAATTAGATTCAGTAAACCTATTAAACAGTAAGGTTTTTAATTCTCTTTTTAAAGGTTTATATGTTTCTTTAAATAAAAATACAACAACAAATAATGGTGGTTTATTTTCTTTTGATACCTACACTTCTGGTTCTGCAAGGTTAGATTTATTTTATAAAAAACAAACCAATAGCGTAATTGATACTTTTTCTACTTCTTTAAATATTAATGGTAATATTGGAAATGCTGTTTCAGAATTAACTTGGGATCTTAATGGTACAGTTGTGAATACCGAACTGCAAAGTACCGCTAAAAATAGCACAACATTATATCTTAAAGGTTTATCCGGCACACAATTAAAAGTGGATTTCCCATTTCTTAGTACCATCAAAAATCTTGGCAAAAACATTACTATTAACCGAGCTGAATTAGTTTTTACAGTAGTTGCGGGTACAGAAACTCCTTATAAGCCTTTGAAACGTTTAAGAGTTTACAAAAATGACATTGCAGAAAGACCAACTTTTATTGCAGATGAAACTTCTTTTGATCGTAGGTATTTAGGACCTAATTTTATAGGTGGTTTTTATAATGCTACCCCTAAAGAATACAAAATTAATATGACTGGCTACATTCAAGACTTAGTGAGCGGTAGAGTAAAAAATTACGGGACTTTTGTAACTCCCAATGATTATATAGGTACTAATTCTCCAAATTTTGAGGTTTCCAAAACTATAAATGTTTTTAATAATTTAGGAAGAGCCATTACTGGAGGCGCAGCAGCTACAAATTATAAGGTAAAATTAAAGATTTATTATACAGAGCAGAAGTAAAATTATTTCCATAATATTTTAATTGAAACTATATTTTGTAGATTAGCGCTTATCTACAAAATATAGTTTTTTTTATGTGCGGAATTGTTGGCTACATCGGTTTTAGGGATGCATATCCCATTATTATTAAAGGATTACAGCGTTTAGAATATCGTGGGTATGATAGTGCTGGTATTGCATTATTAGATTTAGAATCTCACCTTAATATTTACAAAAAGGCGGGTAAAGTACAAGATCTTGAGAATTTTATAGAAGAAAAAGATAAATCTGGAGTAATTGGGATGGGCCATACAAGATGGGCAACCCATGGTGCGCCAACAGATAGAAACTCTCATCCACATGAATCTGAAAGCGGAAATCTAGCGATCATCCATAATGGTATTATTGAAAATTATGGGGCTTTAAAAGAGGAAATGATTTCTAGAGGTCATGTTTTTAAAAGTGATACAGATACAGAAGTATTGATTCATCTTATAGAAGATATTCAAAATAAAGCTGGCATAGACTTACAACAAGCAGTAAGAGAAGCATTAAAAGAGGTAATAGGTGCTTACGCTATTGTAATCATGAGCAAGAAGGATCCTGAGATGCTTATTGCTGCTAGAAAAGGAAGTCCTTTAGTAATTGGCGTTGGTAAAAAAGAATATTTTATTGCCTCGGATGCTACACCAATAGTAGAATATACAAATAATGTTATTTATTTAGATGATAATGAAATTGCTTATCTAAAAACAGATGAGTTGGTTATCAGAACGATAGATAACACCATTAAAACTCCTTATGTACAAGAGTTAGAGATAAAGTTAGAGATGCTGGAAAAAGGTGGTTACGAACACTTTATGCTTAAAGAAATTTACGAGCAACCCAGATCAATATATGATTGTATGAGAGGGAGAATTTATCCTTTAGAAGGTAAAGTACAATTAGGTGGGATTAAAGAATATACAGAAAAGTTTAAAAATGCTCAGCGTATAATTATAGTTGCATGTGGAACTTCATGGCATGCAGGATTGGTTGGAGAATACTTAATTGAAGAGTACGCTAGGATACCTGTAGAAGTAGAATACGCTTCAGAATTTAGATACAGAAACCCAATTATTAACGAAAATGATATTGTAATTGCGATTTCACAATCTGGCGAAACTGCCGATACTATGGCAGCCATTGAAATGGCAAAAGAAAAGGGAGCAACCATTTTTGGGATTTGCAATGTAGTTGGCGCATCAATTCCAAGATTATCTCATGCTGGTATTTATACCCATGCTGGCCCAGAAATTGGAGTTGCATCTACCAAGGCCTTTACTGCACAAGTAACCGCCTTAACGCTTATGGCTTTTTATATGGCCGAAACCAAAGGGACTATAGCTAAAAGTAAATTAATTGGTCTTTTATCAGAATTAGAAAGAATACCTAAACTGGTAGAAAAAGCATTACAATCTGATCAATATATTTTAAGCATAGCAGAAAAATTTAAAGACGTTAGAAACGCATTGTTTTTAGGGAGAGGAAGTGGATTCCCTGTTGCTTTAGAAGGTGCGTTAAAATTAAAGGAGATTTCCTATATCCATGCAGAAGGTTACCCTGCCGCAGAAATGAAACACGGACCAATTGCTTTAATTGATGAAGAGATGCCGGTAATAGTTATTGCAACCAAAAATTCATCTTATGAAAAAGTAATCTCTAATATTCAGGAAGTTAAAGCTAGAAAAGGAGTTGTAATTGCCATAGTTACCGAAGGCGATACCGAAGTAACTAAAATGGCAGATTACTCCATTGAAATCCCTCATACCGACGAAGCCTTTTTACCTTTAATTGCAACTATTCCTTTACAATTATTGTCCTATCATATTGCGGTTTTAAGAGGTTGTAATGTAGATCAACCTAGAAACTTGGCAAAATCTGTAACGGTAGAGTAAGATTTAAATTTGAATTATTAATCCGCATTATTTAAATAATAATGCGGATTTTTTTAAAATAGTTAATTTATTTGTTTTGCTTTTAAACAATAAGTTTAAGTGATTATAAATGCTCTTTTAGGAATTAAAAATTTATAAAGAAGAATAATTTAAAGCCCCGGAATCTTTTTATTTTGAGCCGATAGAGTAACTGTTTGTACTATCCTTTTTGAACGGGTTTCTTTAGTTTTAGCTAGTTTTATATATCGTAATACAAACCTTTTGTTTGATGGTGAGAGAGATTCAAAATAATTAAAGGCCGATGGATTTTCAATCAATGAAGTATGCAAATCAGGTGGTATAATTAAATTGTCTACATCATCCATAAAATTCCATAAACCACTTTGTTTAGAGGCAATTA
>JBBRYE010000018.1:0-36444 GCA_038237895.1 Sphingobacteriales bacterium
AAGAAGCACCAAAAATCCCGCTAGAAAAATGGAAGATGATTTTTTTGTATCCGCTAATGCCCCTACTGTTTCCAAACACTGTCACTGCTTCTGGGACAACGATAGGAGATTGGCTTGATATGCATATTGGCGATAATGACCTGAAATTATTATTGCTAGCAAACCTTTCTTACTATGGAGATGACCCCTACGATATGTCTTTGATGTATTTTTCGCTTGCGCAGGGAAGCTATATTGGTGGAGGAGGTCATTTTATAAAAGGAGGTTCGCAAAAACTTTCTGATTATTTAGCCAACTATATCGAAAGCAATGGCGGACAGGTATTGTTGGGGAAGAAAGTAGAAAGCATACTTGTTGAAGATGGCAAAGCTTGCGGAGTTAAATTTAAGGACACTTTTAATCAAACCAGTAGCTCTATAACTGTAACTGCAGATTCCGTAATCGCAAATGCAGCCATTCCGCTTGTAGCTGAAATGTTGCCACTTCCATACCGCACCACCTTCAAAAAAAAGATAAAGGCTTTAAAGGAAGCGTGTTCGTTAATTTCTATTTACATGGGCTTCAACATCAACTTAAAAGAATTTGGTGTAAAGCATTATTCAACTTTTATAAAAGGAGATGGAGTAGAATCTCTAAAAGATCTAAAGGGAAACTTTTGCGGGGATTGGAATAAAAAAGGTTTTGTATTCGTAGATTACAGTCAGGTGGATAGCGCTTTAGCTCCTGATGGAAAAAGTCTCGGGGTAATTTGTACCACTCATTATTTAACTGAATGGGAAGGAATGGATGAAGAAAGTTACAAAGCCAAAAAAGAGAAAATTGCCAAGATATTTTTCAAAAAACTGGAGGCATGTTATCCCGGAATTATAAAGCATCTAGAATATTATGAAGTGGGCACAGCCAAAACGATTCAACGATATACACTCAATCCCAAAGGGACACCTTATGGCTATGCGCAATCACCTTCTCAAGCAGGAATGCGGAGAATACCTGCGCAATCATTTTTAAAAAACCTGTATTTTGCGTCAGCATGGTCTTTTCCTGGTGCAGGTTTTACTGGCGCCATTTTAAGTGGATTTTTATGCGCTACCTTGATGAACAAGAAAGTGAAATGGAAATTGCGAGAGCCAGATAAAGTTAATGACAGCCGAGTAGTGAAACTATTGCAAAAAAATAAGATTGCAGAGAACACTATTGAATTGGTTTTTGAAAAGCCCGAAGGTTTCCATCACAAGGCTGGACAATACGCTATTCTAAAACTAAATACTCCAAAGACCAATCATTTAGACATACCATTTCGTTCCTTCTCCATCGTTTCGCATCCAAATGAACCATACTTACGTTTTGCCATGCGGTTAAGCGACAGCAGTTTTAAACAAAGCTGCAAATTAATGAACCTATCAGAAACTGCAACAATATTCGCACCCATAGGACAATTCACGCTGAAAGACAATCTCGAAGACATTGTCTTTTTAATTGCAGGAATTGGCATCACCCCTATTGTTGCGATGCTTAAAGAATTGGCGGAAAGAAAACATAAAAGAAGAGTAGTTCTAATTTACACCAATAGAACACAAGAATCGACCGCATTTCATAGCGATGTAGAGAATATCGAATTGGAGAACTACTCATGCATTTTTGTTACCACCTCATTCGCCAAAAGAATCGATAACATTTTACTAAAAACACACTTGGGAGATTTAAAAAATTTCGACTATTTCTTAGTAGGTACCTCTGAGTTCCTCAAGTCAATGAAACAAATTTTACAGACTGAACATGTAGATATGTCCAGAATTAGAGAGGACGACTTTGGTTAAAATAAACTCAGCTATGAAAGATAAAACTCGACTAATTATTAAAATAGAATAAAAATAGACTAGTTCGAAGATTTGATGAAAGAAATAAAAAAGATTTAAAATGATTTTTAGTAAAAAAAGAGTGGGAAATACCCGACTATATAACGAGGTTCTTTAATCTCGAATTTTGGCTTAAGGCCATGGGAGAAAAAACGACCAGTGAATCTCAAAATTTGTCCTGTTTGCCTTTTAGATCTCAGGATAGATGGATTGAAAAGGATTATTATATAATGTTATAACAGAAAACCCCCTAAATTATGATATTTAGAGGGTTTTGTACTCATTTAGATATAGCTATCAATGGAATTATAACGATAGAATAGGATAAAGTTTGCATAGGGATAAGTTTTTGATTGAATAATATATAAAATGGTTAATTGCCAGAAAAAATGCTGCCATTATAGCCTAGCCTTTAGTCTAAGATAATCCCATTGCGCAGTTTAATGTTTGAATTGTCAGAAAATCATTTCATCATTTCAACTTCATTAATATAATCTGCTTCTAAAAATAAATCTATTTGAAGTCCATGTTTCAAATAATCATAATAGCAAATAGCCTTTTTAAAGTCGGTACTTTTAATCATCTCTTCAGTATAATTGTTTCTTAAAAGCTCTTTTAATTTCTCGAGATCGAGATACTTGTGTTGCATGAAAGGAATATAAAGAAGTACGTGTTTGAAATCAAATTTTTCCACTAGTTCGTCCAAGCTAGTAATTGAAGAATTAATGGTGTCCTTCTTTCTAATATACGTTGAACCTTTTGGATAGTAAACTTTTATGCTATTATTACTTATAGCCTCTTGAACCTTTTCATTGTATTGGTCACTTTTAAAAAGTTTTCCTCTATCGTCTAAATCGCCATTCTTTCTTAAATATTTATAAAGTGGTAGGTAAATATTCCCTTTAAAAAGTTTTGGAATTACATCTGTAATAACTTTTGCCGAATCCCAATTACTATCATCAAATACAATATCCTTAAAAATGTCATTATTAGAAATACCGATGTATCCATTTTCAGAATATTGACTCGCAACACCTACCCCAATAACAAATTCAATCTCCTTTTCATTATCAACGTTAGCAATATCACCTACTAATATTGTATTGACCGATTGATTAGTTTTAATAAGTTCGTAAACGGCATTTTTACATTTCCGTAATATTTTGATTGGCAATCTCTGCTTTAAATTTGCCAGTACGTCGTAAACCGCAACGAAATTTTTAGCTTTGATTAACTTAATCGGCAAAGGCAAGTGATGAATTACGATATGGCTATCTTCAATAGTAGGAAATTCACTTTCGGGATGCCACTCCACAAGTATCAATCTATCTCTTAAACTATTAAGATCTCCTTTGTCAACACAACTTACGATGTTAGATAGTATTTCGATAATATTTTCATCAGAAATAGAATAACCTAAAAAAACAATTGGATGTTCCGCAAATATTGTAAAAAGCTTAGCTGCTAAGTATTGGTTTTTTTTATGATAATGTTCATAATCTTGTTCAGTTACGACGATACTCCCAGGTTCACTTACACATCCATGAATCTTAAATATTTCTCCAATAGAAGCGTGATCGGAGAACATTAATTTGTTTTGACCTATAAATACCTCAAAATCTGGTAGAATCTCTGATAAAAATGTATCCCAATTTGTTGTGATAATACCGTCAACCACCGCCTGTTTTAAGAGCTCGATTTCTTGAGCTAATTCGGAATCTAACCCACCATTTTTTTTAATGAAAAGAGATAATTCTATCTTAAAGGGTTGATGTGTATTTAGATTAGCAATTTCTTTATAAACCTCACGGTTATTTTTAAACCTTTCTGATGTCCACCAAATTTTATGAAATTCTTCAGCTAATACTGTTGCTAGTTTCGGGAGGTCATTTTCTACTTTAGAAACGTAATATCCGAACTCATAATCTAAACCTAAAGTATTGCTAAATTCCTCAAGAAGCTGATGCCAAGTAGGTAGTTTTAAATATCGCCTTGATAGTCCTGAACCAACAAACAAAAATGGGCTGGTATGAAATTTATTTAAATGCGTTTTAAATTTTGCACTAAAGCTATTAATACTCATAATTTATCTAATGGTTTTTTACCTCCAACGCTTCCTTTAAAACCTGTTGCAGTAATTGCTGATTATACATTTGGCTTGCTTTTATACTTTCTTCTAACCCATCGCAATGTTGCATCAATTGATCTAGTTTTTCAACGATTTTATTTTGGATAGAGAGTGGTGGAAGAGGAACTGCCAATTGCTTAAGTTGAGTTGTGTTTATTCTTAATCTGGTCATCCCTCTTAAAAGGCTGAATAACCCATGGTACATTATTGGAGAGCTAAGTAAATACATAATATATCTATTTGACATAGACGATGCATTAACTCTAATGGTAAAACAATCGGCTTTTGCAATTGAAACATATTTTAATTTTGGAAGCACAGTACATTTAACTCCATCTGCTAGGAAAGACCCTATAATTATATCTCCTTCAAAAACAGTATGTTGCTCAAGTGAACTATATTTTTCTTCACTGATGAAAGCTTCTTTCGAACTTTTAAATGCCATTTCCTCCAAATTACCAAGTCTGATTACTTGTATTCCTCTCTCAATATAATCTGCAGTCTTAAGGTGTGATCCAAAAGGACCGTCGAAAATTCGATTAACTATTTTCCCCAACCTACACCAAACCCAGTTCTCAGGAATATCAAAAGGAATTTCCTCTGGTTTAATTGGAGCTAATGTTTTTTCTATCTTAAGCTTTTTATCTTTTACTAATTGTGCTTTTTCTGCTATTATTTTTTCTAAATGTTGTTGCCCTGTTTCCTCTCCTATGAATAAGTTATTGGAAACCAACAAGCCTTGCATGGCTTCCGTTAAATAAGCTTGGCGAAGTTGTTTAACGTATTGGAGTTGGGTTTGGAGTTCGGAGTTTAATTCATCTATTTGACAATTATAGTTATCTAACAATTTTACAACTTCTCTTTGTTCTAAAAGACTATCTGGGAAATCGACTACCAGTGGCAAAAGATGTTTCGGCTTTATTTCCGTCTTTATACCTCCAGGAACTTGTTCCTTTAAGAGTTCTTTAAATTTTTTGCTCTTTAAAAAGTGTTTTAAAAAATCAATATCTAATGTGTTTCTATCAAAAGAATATGATGAATAATGAATCGTAGCGACTAAATCTTCTTCCCCCTCATATAAATTCATCGCACCCTTCTCAACGTTGATACCTGAAATAACCAAATCACCTTTTTTAATAAGAATCATACCCGTATTGGATGGTTTTTCCGATATGAAAATATTGCCTGCAAAGTCTATTTTTTCAATTCTTTTTAAATTTCGAATTTTCTCATCTGTTGGTTTAAAGCGGTCTTTTCTAACTTTTAGATAATTACCAAGAGTCGTTTTCTTCCAATTCATTACTTAACCGCCTCCTTCAATGCTTCCAACAGACTATTACTTTTCTCAAAAGATTGGTGCAACATCCCCATTAATTCGGTACTGTTATAAGTTTGTGCTTCTACTGGTTTGGTGGGGTTTTTAATATCTAAATCAAAGTTTCGTTGCTTTAATGTATCAATACTTACCTTCCAACAAATTTCACTTTCTTGGCGGTTTTTCCACCAATCTTTTATAGGGTCAAGTTCTTTTATCTGAATGGTTTTGGTTTTGCTGTAAGATTTTTGTCCTTCGGGCAAACGGTGTTCATAATACCAAACTTCTTTGGTGGCAAAATCGCCGTCGTCAGTTTCTGCCCTGCCAGTTGGCACTACCTTATCAAAAAACAATAAATTAGTCGCTACCGTTGCATAAGGCTGAAAAACCGAGTTAGGCAAACGGATGATGGTATGCAGGTTGCAATCTTTCAGTAATTTTTCTCGCACTCTTTGTTTTACACCATCGCCAGTTAAAGAGCCATCAGGCAAAACAATACCCGCTCTGCCGTTTTGCTTTAACAGATGAATCATCATAATTAAAAACAAGTCGGCACTTTCTTTTGTGCGGTAATTTTGTGGAAAATTGTTTTCATTATTGTTAGCCACAATCCCTCCGAAAGGTGGGTTCGCTAAAATAATGTTAACACGGTCTTTTTCTTTGTATTCGCTTAATACCTTATCTAAGCTATCACGGTAGGTTATGTTTGGCACTTCTATATCATGCAAAATAAGATTGGTGGTTGCCAATAAATAAGGTAACGGTTTATACTCCCAACCGATAATATTTTCTTGTAAAGCCTGGCGTTCTTCAACGGAGTTTGCTTTGGTTTTTAGATGCTCAATGGCGGCAGTTAAATAACCACCAGTTCCGCAAGCCGGATCCAATAATTTTTCGCCAAGCTGAGGGTCAATTACATCGGTTATAAATTGAGTTATGGCTCTTGGTGTATAGAATTCACCACTTTTGCCGGCACTTTGCAAATCTTTTAAAATGGCTTCGTACATATCGCCAAAAGCATGGCGATCCTTAGCTTTGTTAAAATCAATTTCGTTAAGCTTGTTTAAAACCTTACGGATATTGATGCCGCTTTTCATGTAGTTGTTGTTGCCATCAAAAACTTCATGCACCAAAACCGCTCTTTTGTTTGCCGTACTGATATCGATATTCCTTAATGCAGGAAACAGTTTGCGATCTACAAATTCTAAAAGTTCATCGCCAGTAATTCCCTCATCGTTTGCAGCCCAATTATCCCACTGGTATTCTGTAGCAATTGGCGAAACGTAATTGTCTAGCAAAATTTCCAGCTCTTTATCTTTATCACAAAATATTTTAAGGAAAAGCATCCATCCCAACTGTTCTACCCTTTGCGCATCGCCATTAAGGCCGTTATCTTGCCACATAATTTGGCGGATGCTATTGATGATTCCTGATATGTTACTCATTTAAAATTATGCTTTTTGAAGTTTCATTAAATTGATTGGCTCAGAAATTACGTGGACACCTTGAGGAGAATCTCCGGTTATAAAAATACTTTGCCAATACTGATAGTTTTGTTTGCCACCGAATACTGTTGATGATAGTTCGTTATTTTTCCAAAGTGGTAGATCAGAAAGATTTCTGATAAAATTAGTGATTATCTTCCATAAGGTCTCGTTGAACTCATTCTGAAAAAGCTTGCGTTCATCGATTGGAGTTCCCAAAGAGATAAAATGTCCCTGAATAATTTGCCCCACGAATTTTAGCCAATTGTAGATTATTTCTTCTTTAACCATACGGTAACCTCGTACGTGATCGATTGGTAAACTTTCGCCGTTTTGTATTCTGTTTTCTATCCGATAAGTTCCTAATTCTAAATCGAACTTTCCTACAAATAACTCCTCCGCAATGATGTTCATCAATTTCACAATCTGAACTGTTTCTAAAGTTCGTGGATTTTTTCCTTCATCAAATCTATATGAAATTGGTGTTTCAAGTAAATCCTGATAAATAAAGAAAGGATAAAACGTTTTTTCGATAGTACTATATGAAAGTGGTTTCTCTTTAGCTCTCCCACCCATATCAACAAATTCCATTAATTTGTTTTCGGGATGACGAGTTATTGCATCTCTAACAGAATCTAGAATATACCTTTTCAACTCTCTAGACTCGCCTTTGAAATAGTTAACGAGTTGCTTTTCTGAAAACTGATAATTATCCGCTTCTAGATTCATCTCCAATTGATACCTTGCTACTCTGTCCCTGTAAAGCGTATTACCTAAATGTCGTTGTACAGACTTATCAAATGCTACTTGCCTTAAAGTTGTACCAGCTCTAAAGTTTGTAAGTATTAGTTTATCTCTATCTGGATTTATAAATACTCTAACCGGAATATGAAGAGCATTTAGCAAAATTTGTGCAGCTGCTTTATGTTGACCATCGAATATTTTAACCATAGAATCTTCGTCACTATCTATATCTATCCAGCCCAAAGAGATATGGAGTTGTGGGTTTCCAGAATAAAACTCGTCTACTAGTTTATTAATATTAGAACCAATTGCTCTTGGATTTATAATATTATCATGATGAATGTATTCTATTGGAAAAACTGCAAAAAAGTATCTTAACCCACTTAATTTATCAGTATAAACATTTTGTTCTATGACTTCGGGCTTTCCTATTTTGGAAAATGAATAAAACACTTTTTGTCCGTCTAATCGAAACTTTAAATTATACTTTGCACCATCTTTTAGTTTTAAAATATCATCTAAATTTGGACTTCTATCTTCCTTTTTCTTGATTTCCTCTTGTATTTTTCCGAAGGAATGAAGTAAGCGAGCGAGGTTAAGATCATTCGCCTGTTTTGAGCGATTAGCTGTAGCGAATGTTAATGCGAAATTAGAAGGATCATCTGGTCCTCCAAGTTTTGATGGGATAACATGGTCGATATCTAAATCTCCCTTGTGTAACTCTAAATCAATTTCAGAACCGGTAATAAAACATTTGCCATTCTGAATATCCCACAATTTTTTGATCAAGACATTTCTATCTTCTGTTGATAATTTATTTAAAAATATTGATGACATAAATTTATGCTATTTGATATAATTGATTTTCTAATTCTTTAACGGCTTGTAGGTAACCTGCTTTCCCTCCAAAGCTATCGGTAATTTCAATAGCTGATCCGTAGCTTGCTAATGGGTTCACTTTTAGCACCTCCATACTCTCTAAATTCTCTATACCTTCGTCAGCATATTTATCTAATAAAGCCTCTAATACTTTTCGAGCTTTTTCGCCATATTTAGTAAAGTAATTCCGCTTTTTCACGTTGTTTGCCCGCTCTTTTCGAGATAGCGGTTTTTGATCAAATGCCACGTGGCAAATGATATCAAACAAATCACAATCGCGGTTAACGGCATCCAATAAAGCATCTACCGGAATGTCAAGTTCTTTAAGCTCTTGAATTAAAGCTTCTTTTTTGGTTGCGCTGTTCCAAGTATTTAAAAACTCTTCTAAACTGTGGAATTTATCGGTCAGTAAATCTTTAGAATAGTTTTTTAGGTTTACAGTAATAGGCTTGCCTTCCTTATTAAAATGAAGTTCACGAGAAACCAAAATGGAAACATCAACACCGTTTATTATAATTTTTTCGAGTTTCCCTTTTTGCTTTGTATAAATCCCCGGCGGTTCTCTCAGTTGGCCTTTCGGAATATCTGGGTCTAATAAATAATCGGAAAGATCTTCTCCCGTAACTTCATCTATCAACGGGATTTCGTCCAGTTCTTCTTGGTCAATAATATCTCCTAAATCAACATCTTCTGGCAAAGGTTTTACCCTTATTGGTTCGCCGTCAAAATCTTTATCGGCAAATAAATCTGTCGCATTACGGAAATCTAAAATGGTAAAATATAGCTTTCCGTATTCTTCGTCAATACGTGTTCCACGACCAATGATTTGTTTAAATTTAGTCATCGAGCCAATCTCGGCATCAAGCACAATCACTTTACATGTTTTAGCGTCAACGCCTGTGGTCATTAATTCTGAGGTGGTCGCAATTACCGGATAAACCTGCTCCGAATCAATAAAATTACCGAGCTCTCTTTTTCCTTCATCATTATCGCCAGTAATCCGCATGATATATTTGTGATTTTTGGCAACCAAATCACTGTTCTCATTAGCTAAAGCCGAGCGCATTCTTTCTGCATGATCTATATCTCTACAAAACACAATTGTTTTTGCAAAGCGATCGTATCCTTTCAAAAATTCCGAAACCTTTTTAGCAACCGTGTTGGTACGTTCTTCAATAACCATGTTGCGGTCAAAGTCTTTTCGGTTGTAAATTTTATCTTCTACCTCGTTTCCATGTATGTCCTTTTTACCTTGCTCTGGTCGGTAACCTTCTAAATCTATATTTAAACCAATACGTATTACGCGGTACGGAGCTAAAAAGCCGTCATCAATTCCCTGTTTTAGACTGTAAGTATAAAGTGCATCTCCAAAATATTCGCTATTGCTGGTCACTTCACTTTCTTTTGGCGTTGCGGTTAAACCAATTTGTGTTGC
The DNA here is from genome assembly GCA_038237895.1 of Sphingobacteriales bacterium. Classification (GTDB taxonomy): domain Bacteria; phylum Bacteroidota; class Bacteroidia; order Sphingobacteriales; family Sphingobacteriaceae; genus Pseudopedobacter. The sequence goes on from JBBRYE010000018.1 coordinate 9,842, forward strand.
AGCTTTAAAGTAAGTTAAAACTTCTCGCCAAGCACTATCTTCTCTTGCACTTCCTCTGTGGCACTCATCAATGATGATAAGGTCAAAAAACTCGGGAGTAAACTGCTTAAAGATATTCCGTTCTTCATCCGAGCCAGTTAAGCCTTGATATATTGCTAAATAAATCTCGTAACTTTTATCAATCTGACGCTTTTGTATAATCGTCATTTTGTCCTTAAAATGTTTGAAATCGCCTCGTTTGGTTTGATCAATCAGCGAGTTTCTGTCTGCTAAAAATAAAATTCTCTTTTTGGCTTTTGCTTTCCATAAGCGATATGCAATTTGGAAAGCGGTATAGGTTTTACCAGTACCCGTAGCCATTACCAAAAGTATTCGGTTTTGACCGCCAGCAACGGCTTCTAATGTTCGGTTAACGGCTATTTGTTGGTAGTATCTAGGTTTTCTGCCTGTGCCATCAAAGAAATAATCTTGTTCAACAATCTCCATTGCTTTCTCTGATTTGATTCCTTTGAAAACTTTATATTTCTCCCATAATTCGGTAGGCGATGGAAATTGATTTAAGCTTAACTCAGTTTCAATCTTATCGGTATTTGTTTTATCATGGAAGAGAAACCCATCTCCGTTTGAGCTAAACACAAAAGGAATATCCAAGATTTTGGAGTAAGCTAATGCCTGTTGCATTCCAGCACCAATGCTATGTTTGTTATCTTTAGCTTCAATTATAGCGATTGGAATATTCGGCTTATAATAAAGAATGTAATCTGCTCGCTTTCTCGCTCCCCTGGTGGTTAAGCGACCTTTTACGTAAATTTTGCCATCGGTAAAGGAAACTTCTTCTAAATATTGAGTGTGCTTATCCCAACCTGCACTTTCTATAGCAGGACTTATAAACTTTGTACAGATATCTCGTTCGGAGAGTGTATTAATTTGCATAAGTTTAGATATTCTGCAAATTAAAAAATTTTTCTTTATCTTAATTGACTTATCAATAAGAAATAAAAAAGGGCTATAAAAGCCCCTCATCTGTAAATGAATAATATCCTTCAGAGGTAACGATTATATGGTCTAATATACTTATGTCTAGTAATTGTCCCCCTTCTTTTATTTTATTTGTTAATCTTAAGTCTGCATCGCTTGGTTTTAAATTTCCTGATGGATGGTTGTGCGTTAAAATGATCCCGCTTGCACAAGCTTTAAGTGCTGTAGAAAAAATCAACTTAGGATCTGCTATTGTTCCAGAAATCCCTCCTACAGAAACTTCATGGATTCCGATTACTCTATTTGCTCTGTTCAATAACATGATCTTAAATTGTTCTTTCAGTTCAATAATGTCCTTATCCCAATGATGGATTAATATATCATAAACTTGTTTGGACGATGATACTCTTGGTCTTTCTGATGCTTTAAACTTCGGTTTGTAAATTACACTGATTTCAGAAACTTGAAATATAGAAGTTTGATGATTGTTAATTTCTGTCTGATTTGCTGATAATCTTTGAAAATTTTCCATAATACTTTTTTAGATTTTTAATGAATGAATTATGGTTCATCCACAGCCTAGCTTTCAGAATAAAGGCAAGGTGGAGATGTAAAAAATGTGGAGGGTCACGATCAAAATCGGGATACCCATTTTTTACATACTACCTTGGCGAAGCACACCTGTTTATGAAAGCTTGGCTATCTTTGGAAAATAATTAATGTGATATTCTTTGATGGTTTTAAGTTGTCCTTCATTTAATAATCCTCATCAATGGAGCAGCCCCACATTTTTCGCCTTTTTCATCTTATAAATGGCGAAAAATGTGGGGCTGTTTTTTTTAAAAAAGGGCTTTCGCCCTTTTAATTAAACAAAATATGGTATTTCGGCTTTGTTTTTTGCAAACGTTTCACAAAGTTTAAATGCCTGTTGGCTTCTTTGCAAACCCGTACCAAACTGGATAGATTTTAATTTTTGTTCCTCATTTTTATGCGATTTAACATTTTGGTAATATCCCGTAACGGCATTAAATGCACCAAATAAAGTTCCTTTTGTGGTTACTGTCTGCTGTGTATAACTACCGAATGCGTATTCTAAAACGTTATTACAAATATTTTTAAAGTGGGTAGAATTTTCATCCTCTCTATTTTCTAAAACATTTTGCAACACTTCTTTTGATGGAGCCATTGCCCGTTGTACCAATTTTAAAACTTCATTATCGGTAATTTTAATTTTTGACCAATGGTTAAAAACTTCTTCCAATTCTTCAGATAAAGAATTAGTAATTCCCATTAATTTGTGGGCTTCCTGTAACCTGTCTTTTGCATTGTTGGTATGCTTTATTTTGATGCAGTTCGTTCTATTTTTGAGCGCAACATTTAGCGTATTGTTACAAACTATCCTAATTGGTGTAAAAGCTGCAACAATACTTCCAGAACCATCATGAGAAGTAGTTAAGAATAAATATTTCTCTATCAAATCATTATATCCAACACGGATATAATCGGGTAATTTAGCAGTTATAAAAATTCTTTCGCCTTTGCCTAAAGCTCCAGCAGTTTCATATAAAATTCCTTCTTCGTGATTCACGATAGCATCAAAAAAAGAAAACGCATCTTGATTTTGAACTACTTCATAATCAGCTCCGAGTTTATCTCCCAAAATTTCACCGGTATCTTTTCTGTAGGTAAAAAAAGAATTATCAGAAATTATTTCTTCTTGATTTGGTAAACGGTGCAGATTTGGTAATTTTTCGACTTCAAAATCTAATCCTGCAAACTTTAAAGCTTGTGCGCTGGTTGGATAATCTGAAACTATTTGCCCCAATCCATGCCATGCCTTTTCTTTAACTGAAAAAAAACTGTGCTTTTGGGTGTAATCATTATAATTTATTTGATGTGCCATGACTTTAGTTTTTAGGGTTTTGAATATTGGTGATTATTATTTTTGCTTCTAGGAACTGTACGTTTTGAGTATCGGACAAAACAACGATTGTTTCTTTTTCAACCTCCTTTATTATTTGGTTGCGATCCGTTAATTCAGTTTCAAATGTTGCCTGAATGGTTAAAAACATTATTTCTTTCATCTTATTTAAATATAAAGGGTTAAAAAATCGTTCAGTTCAAAATTGAATTTTTCGGGGTTTTCATCTGCCATTTGTTCGGCGTAACCTTCCCAAAATATTTGGTCTGTAAATTCTATGAATAATTCTAACATGATAATTAAGCTTTAAAGATTTTTAAAAAGCCCTCGGCAATTACCGAGGGCTTAAGAATTAATTTTTAGGAAAAACAATGTGTGCTTCTATTTCAGCAAGTTTTTCGATACAAGCCTGACGGATAAATGAAGAAACTAATTTTATCAACCCAGAAGTTTTCGTGGTAAAATTTCTTCCCTTGTCGTCTGCAATCATAATTTGACAACCTTGATAATAGTTGTTTTCCAATTCTTCACTCTCGCTTTTTAAAGTGATTTCAAACTGGTCTAACTCCCCTATCCTTTTTAAAAGTCTATCTCTATGGATACTGCGTAAATGCAGGTCCGCAACAACTTTTAATGTAGAATCGAGATTTGGAACGATTTCTTTTTTCTCTTCCTGCTTTTTTTCCTCGGTTTTCTCTTCAATTTTTTTAGGGATTTCTGATTGCCCGTTTTGATGTGGATTTTTGATGGCTGGTTTTAACTCTGCCAATTTGTTGCTGTTACCTTGAACTGCACCGTTTGTTTTTTCTGCTACTTTCATTTTTAAAAAATTAAATGGTTAAAAAATTTGTTAATCACATTCTCGGCTTACGCCTCCAATGGCTTTTTGATAGAGGCAGAAAAATTGTGTGGTGGGCTGGCAAGTCAAGGCTTTGAGGCAAAAAAATACTACCCGAAGCTTTTGCGGAGGTGTGGAGATTTATTTGTCCAAACCCGAAGGGCATGGTCTTGAATGCCGAAGAGGTTTAAATTTGCCTCTGCAAAAAAGCCATGAAATATCTTCGGCAATAATGTCATTTAAACATCTATCACTTTATAATTTATATGGAGTATTTATTTTTGGAGGGTAACGGAGAAAATGGTTGCTCTCGTTATGAAAGCAAAACAAAAACTGCTCATTCCGTGGTTGAGCGGAACGAAGCATCCGAAGGACATCAGCCTATTTGAGGAACGAAAAGTGGGTGATGGTTTGTGTTTAGTTGATTCTTTTATTATATTTTCTTAAATTATTTTCTGATTCATATAATCATATAACAAATGAGTTTTCTTTAAATCGCTATTATGAATACAGAAATAAGCATTTTTCAAACCTTTATCTTTTAATTCTTTAATTATGGAAAACCAACTATCCATTCTATCTAAATCGCTTGGGTGATAATCATTACTATTGTATCTAATATAAATATTAGGCGTGGGTAATGAAAAGTGTAAAACATCACGTCTTAGGTTAGTATCTGTTATTACAGTGTTTATATGATATTCCTTAAACATTTCAAAAACTTCAGTAATTATTGTTTGGTTTGAGAACCATGAAGCGTGGCGTAATTCCAAGTACAACGAAACATCCTTTGGCCATGTTTTTATAAATGCTAGTAAGGTAGAGAACTTATCAGTTGTAAAGTTATCTGGTAATTGAAGTAAGACACCTTCCAAATGATTACCTAAATACGCACAAAATGATAAAAATACATTAAGTTGGTTATCAATATTATTGAGTCTTCTAAAGTGTGTAATAGTTTGAGGGACTTTAGGGAATATTTTAATATCGGTATTTTCTATTTGATTTATCCAATTATCTAAAACATGTGCTTTGGGCAGGTTGTAAGCTGTACCATTGAATTCTAAATAATGAAAAGCTTGAGCAGCATGGTTTAAAGCTTTTCTCATGTCGGCTTTAGGAGGATATAAATTCCCTCTCCATTGCTTATTTTGCCAGGATGGTACGCCAATATAAAAATTAAAATCTTGATTTGAAGAATTTGATAATGTCTCTAATGTATTATTAGGAATAATTGGTAGCTTATATTCTATTTGATCAATATTGAGATCTGTTCTGTTTCCGAAATGCATTACATGTATTTAGATTCTACAGCTTTAGAGATTTCTATTAAAAATTCTTTATCAATTAATTCTCCTTTAGTTTGAAGCCAAGAAACACTCTCTGGATGATCATACTTTATATTAATTTGATCACCATCTGGGAGTGTTACCGAGAAACCTTCATCATTATCAAGCATTGCGAATTCACATCTACCTTTTGTAGTTCTCAAAGAAAAATTATCACCAAATTCATTTTCTAATTGTGCCATATTTTTTAAAATAACGAACCTTGTGTTGGCGGTTCTGGATTTTCACTTGGATTTTTTAAACCCTCTAATTTAAAATTTTTATTCTTAGCATTATTAACTGATTTATCGGCAATCTTCACCTCCATATTATCTTCCGAATATGCTAAGAATAATTCTTTTAATTGCTCAAATGAAGAATTTTCATCCATCCAAATTTTTTGTGCTGCAGGAGTTAAGATTACTGGCATTCTATCATGCGTATTAGCCACTAAATCGTTAGGTTCTACTGTAAGTATCGCATATCGATTTTCATAATTACCTGTTTTTATATCCATTGTTTTATCCCATAAGGCGGCAATAATTGTATAAGGCTGGTCTTTTGCTTTAAAATAATATGGCGTTTTATGGGTCTTTGAAAACTCAAAAAAACCATTGCTAATAGATAGAGCTCTATTCTTTTTATTAAAAAGATGTTTAAACTTTATCAAAGCTGTTTCAGAACGGACGCATGTTGTTAATCTACTTCTTTCATCATTTCCAACCCAAGGGAAACCCCATTTAAAGTATTGAAGTATTTGAGGTTGTTGTAAAGAAATTATTGGCGTACTATCCGTTGGTGCAGCATTGGTTAAAGCTACCCTATCATTAGTATCCTGAATACCGAAAGCTTCAGCAATTTCATTTGCTGCCGAGAAAACCTGACGTGAGCACATGTTGACAAAAATATAAAATAATCCTTGATATATTACTAATATTTTTAGCAATTTTGTAAGCTATGCTAAGGTATGATTTTAATTCTTATGAGGCTGGAGAAACGCCAACAGATGGGCGAACCTCTGGCTTCCCCTCTCCTGCTGCTGATTATTTGGCTGTAGATATTGATTTAAATCAATTATTGATAGAACACCCATCCAGTCATTTTAAGACTTGGTTGGTTGAGGAAGATAAAAAATATTTGGTGATTGTTGATAGGGCCTTGCCTTTAAAGGATGGTTGCCAGGTGGTGGCATGGGAAAATAATACGTGGTATTTAAAAAAATACAGGTTGATTAAAAATGTTGTTTGGTTATATGCTGTAAAGGATGATATGCCACCTGTAAAAGTTAATGTTGATGAACCGTATACTATTTTGGGCAGGGTAAGTAAATTAATCTGGATGAACCCATGAAACAACTTTGGGGATTGGCAGATGGGAATAATTTTTATGCTTCTTGTGAAAGATTGTTTAGACCGGATTTGGCTGAAAAAGCTATTGCAATCTTAAGTAATAATGATGGATGCGTAATTGCAAGAAGTGCGGAATGCAAGCTTTTGGGCATTAAGATGGGTACACCAGAATTTGAAATCAGAAGTAAGATAAAGGCTGGTGAAATTATCCCTTTTTCTAGTAATTACGAGTTATACGGTGAGATGCATAATAGGATGATGCATACTTTGAGTCGGTTTACGCCAGATTGGGAGGTTTACAGTGTAGATGAATGTTGGTTGTTATTTAAAGAGTTTGATTATGATATTTTAGCTTATGCGAGACATATTGTAAAGGAAACCTGGAAGCTGGTGGGTATTCCTATTAGCATTGGTATTGCACCCACTAAGACTTTGGCAAAAGTTGCCAATAAAATGGCCAAGAAAATTAAAGAATGTAAAGGAGCTATCGTTATGCAGGAAGCACATGAGATCACTTTGGCACTTGCGCAATTTCCTGTGCAGGATTTGTGGGGTGTTGGGTACGCTCAAGCTAAAAAATTGGCAAGTATGGGGGTAATGACGGCATTGGATTTTAGGGAACTGCCTGGGGATTGGGTATTGAAGAATTTTACGATAACAGGTTATCGGATGTGGCGAGAGCTACATGGAGAGCCTTGTATGAATGATATTACGGCTTATAAGAAAAAGGAAGCTGTTGCCACTGGACGGACTTTTGGAAAACTGCTGATTAATTATGATGAGGTTAAAGAAGCGTTGGTTAATCATGCGGCAAGCTGCGCCCATAAATTGAGGAAGCAAAAGAGTTATGCGAGTTATTTAGATGTTCAAATAGAGACCAGTAGATTTAGGACTGATTTAAAGCAATATGTTAACCACTTTACTGTTAAACTTTTGCAGCCTACAGATGATACCAGGGTTATTATCAAAAGTGCGATTGAAGGGTTGGATAAGATTTGGAAAGAGGGTTATTATTATAACCGATGTGGCGCTTTGCTTTTGGGATTGATGGATGCCAAGACGGGAAAACAAGAAAGTTTGTTTGAGCAAGTTGACCGAGATAAGAGCCAGGTTTTAATGAAGACTTTGGATTATGTAAATGGGGTTTATGGCAAAAACACGTTAAAATTAGCTAGTCAGGGAGATGGAAAGGCTTGGGCTTTAAGAAGGGTTTATCTTTCACCAAGGTATTTGACTAGGTTGCAGGAATTTATTGAATTGAAAAGTTAGGGCAGGTTTAACTTATACATATGTGCAATAAATCCCCCGTAATACGCCCAAATTTGTTGGCTTGTATGGGTTTATAGGATTTTATGAAATTATAAAATTTTATAAGACTAATGTATAAATGTTTCATATGAGTTTTTAAAAAATCCAGCTAGTAAAATTTTAATCTTACAGCGTAGGTAAAACAGACAAAGAAAAAATTAACTCTATTTCAATAATTATTTATCTAATTTATCATGTGCCTTTAGCTATTAGTTAAGTTAATTTTTGTTGTTTATAACTTTAATTAATTGGTTATAATTAGTTAACAAAGCAGTGCATTCAGCGGATTATATTTGGGGTTGATTATCATAAAATTAAAGATGAAAAAACGCTACACCAATTTTATATGGACTGCTAAATGTCTTTTATTACTTTTATTTTTAACCAATTTAAATTTAAGTGCAAAGGCTCAAATTCTTGCCTGGGATTTTAGTGGTGGTACAGGATCGGAAACTACTGTTACTGCAGGTACTATCAATACCAATATCACCGCTGGTGCAATTAGCAGAGGTGCTGGCATAACTGCTATTGCCTTGGGAAACGCATTTAGCAGTACTGGTTTTACTGCTAGTGGAACTTTGGCGGATGCAAAGACAAATAATAAATATCTTCAATTTACCATTAAAGCAAAAACGGGTTTTGCTCTTTCATTAAGCACTCTTGATTTTAATTTTAGAAGATCTAGTACTGGACCTAATGCTTTTCAATGGCAATATAGTTTGGATGGGTTTGCTACTGCTGGGATAGATGTAGGTAGTGCTATCAGTTATACATTAACAACCACTAATGGTGATGCACAAACACAAATTTCTTTAACCGGCATTAGTGCCTTACAATCTGTTGCAGATACAAAAACAGTAACTTTTAGGTTATACGGTTATGGAGCAAGTGCCGCAGGTGGTACTTTTGCTTTTGGAAGGCCAACTACCCCTGCAAATGATTTGGCTGTTGGCGGAAGTTTAGCGGTTAGTGGAACACCAGATACTACACCACCGACAGCAACTACTTATTCGCCAACTAATGGCTCAACTAGCGCAAATCTAAATTTAGTGCCCAAATTAACATTTAGTGAAAATGTGCAGAAGGGTACTGGAAATATTATTATTAATAACATTAATGATCAGGCTGGAGTTGTGATACCCGTAACGAGTACACTTGTGGATATTACGAATAATATTTTAAGCATTAATGCCCCTAACAACTTTTTTGTAAATGGTAAAACTTATGCCATACAAATTGGTGCAGGTGCTATTAAAGATTTAGCTACTACACCAAATGATTTTGCGGGTATTTTAGATAATACGACTTGGACATTTTCTTTTAATGTTAACCCTACCGTTGTAAATGACGTATTCACAGTTAATAAAAATGAAACTTTTAACGGTAATGTTGCCACCAATGACAGTGACCCAAATTCACTGGCATTAACTTATAGTTTGGTTAATGGGCCTGTTTCAGGAACCTTGACTTTTAATACCGATGGCACATTTAGTTATATCCCTGCTAATAATTATATAGGTACACAAACCTTTAGCTATAAGGCTACTAATTCTAATGCAAATGAAGCAACAGCCACGGTAACCTTAAATGTGGCTGAACGAAGTGCTGTAATTATTTCACAATATTATGAGGGTACAGGAGTGAACAAGTGGATTGAGTTAACCAATTTAAGTAATACTGCTATTAATACAGCTAGCCCACAATTACAATTGGCTCTTTATAATATCAGTGGTGATGTTGGTAATATTACCTATACCAATGCAAGTACGCCAAGTCAGAAAATGAATTTGAATGTAACCATTCCTGCAAGAGGTACGGTGATTATAGGTAATTCAGGAAATAGCGGTGAAATTACTTATGTTACTCCGTCGCAGGTTGCACAAAATGATAATAATGTCATCAATTTTAATGGGAATGATGGAATCGCATTATTAGATGGTTCAAACCAAATTATTGATGCTTTTGGACAAGGAGTTAACGCTAAGGATATTTCATATGTAAGAAACCAAAATGTAACAGGAGCTAGTTCTAATTTTGTACTTAGTGAGTGGACGGTTATTCCCATTGCTGATGTACAAGCAGCGGATGATACCAACAATCCTATCCGTTTTGGGGTACATATCCCGATAGTATATAGTGCATGTGTAGCGCCAAGTGCAGCAGCAACTAATTTGGTATTTAGCAATGTAAACTTTACCAGCTTAACTGGAACTTTTACTACCGCTACGGCTACCGACGAATATGTAATTATTGGGAGTACACAATCCACGTTGGGAGCAAATCCTGTGAATGGAACTACCTATAATGCCGGAGATATAGTTGGAAATGGAAGTGTGGTAAGCAGAACAAATACCAATACTTTTAGTGCAACAGGACTGAATTATGGTACCAACTATTATTATTACATCTATTCGGTAAATAGTGTTTGTACTGGAGGTCCAATTTATCAAACTACAAATGTTTTAAGTGGCAACCAAACCACAAATACTCCACCTGCTTGTAGTGCACCACTTTTACAGCCTACAAATTTCACAATTGATAGATTTGGGAATAATTTTATACAAGGATCTTTTACTGCCAGTGCAGCGGATGAATTTTTAGTAATTATGAGTACCAATAACTCTTTGAGTGCTACGCCAACAAATGGGGTTGTTTATATGGTTAATCAACCTTTCGGAGGTGGAATTGTGGTTAAAAGAGGTATAGACGGAACTTTTACTAGGACGGGTTTAACCGCAAGTACACCTTATTACTTCTTCATTTATTCTTTAAACAGTACTTGTACTGGAGGGCCAGTTTACCAAATTGTAAACCCGTTAATGGGAAACCAGACTACTACTACCCCGAATAGTGGAACATTCAATTATTATTACGGAAACCTACATGCCCATAGTAGCAGCTCTGATGGAAATAAGGATGATTTAAGCAAAGGGCCTACTGATGATTATGCTTTTGCAAAGGGGTCTATGTTTATGGACTTTTTGGGAATTTCTGAACATAACCATACAGGAGCTGGTATGAGCTTGAGTAAATGGCAACCAGGAATTGATGCTGCAAAAACCGCCACAGCAAATAATTTTGCTGCACTTTACGGCATGGAATGGGGAACGATTAGTGGAGGTGGACATGTTGTAGTTTATGGAATAGATTCTTTAATTGGATGGGAACCTTCACAATATCAGATTTATGTTGCAAAAGGAGATTATACAGGCATTAATGGCCTTTTTAAAATTGTCAATAGACATGGGTTGAACGCTATTGCTTATTTGGCGCATCCAAATACTTCTGATTATAATGGAATGGTAAGTAATTATTCTACAATTGCAAATCAAGCGGTTATAGGTTCTGCTGTAGAAAGTGGACCTGCTTTTTCTACCAATGTTGGATTAGGCGATCCTGGCAGTCGCATGTCATATTTAGGGTATTTTAACCAGATGTTAGCTAAAGGTTATCATATTGCTCCAACAATAGATCATGATAACCATAACCTTACATTTGGTAGAACTGCTAAGAGCAGGTTAGTAATTTTGGCAAATTCGTTGACAGAAAACGACCTTTTGAACAGCATGAAGGCCAGAAGGTTTTATGCAACAGAGGATTATACTATACAAGTAAGTTTTAAAATTAACAACCAATTAATGGGGAGTATTATGACTGATAGAAATGCTCCTGTTTTAACGGTGGATGTTCAAAATGCCACTACTAATGTCACTAGTATCCAATTGCTATATGGTGTACCGGGAAGCGGGGCGATACCAACCATTATTACTAGTTCTACCAATAATACTTTAAGTTATACAGATAGTAACTTATCTAATTTAACTACAGGATATTATTATGCTGATATTACTGAATTTGATGGAACAAGAACCATAACAGCGCCAATTTGGTACACTAGAAATGATGCTGCTCCGCTCCCAATTACCTTAGTTTCTTTTGATGCTAAATTGAGCGGAAAGCAAGTTAATATTAACTGGATTACAAGTACAGAAATTAATAATGATTATTTTACTGTTGAACGATCGGCAGATGGGATTAACTTTGAGAGATTGACCCAAGTTAAAGGTGCTGGAAATAGCAATTTATTAAAGAATTATTTCTTTGCCGATGAAAATCCATTTACTGGAGTAAACTATTACCGTATCAGACAGACTGATTTTGATGGAAAGAGTACAAATAGCATTATTAAAGCGGTAAATGTATTGAATGGAGCTGCTAAAGGATTTAATATTTATCCTAACCCTGCCCAAAGAGAAATCCATTTGGCTTTGAATAGTAATGCAAATGATTTAGTACTTAAAGTTATCAGTGTTGATGGTAGAATTGTTTACCAATCTAAAGGAAACATTACTCAATTAAATTCCCAAATTAATCAAGTGATGGGAAATTGGAAAGCTGGAGTTTATATACTTGATTTAAATAACCAAAGTGAGGCTTACCAAGCGAAGTTGCTGAAACAGTAAAAGCAGAAGGCTTAAAGCTTAAAGCTAAATGCAGAAAGCTAATAGCCGAAAACTTATTCATTGTTTAGGTGTCAGTTGATGGACTAGGTTTAAAAATTAATGAAAAGCCCTGAAGAGATTTAGGGCTTTTTTTTTATATTTATTTCTTTGGGTAAGTTAAAATTTTAGATTTAAGCGGATTAAAAATCTTTAATTATTTTAACGTACGAGATGCGCATTGCTAGCATTTCGAACAGCTTAGTAAATTGATTGTCATTTGTTAAGCGTAAATATGGCAAGCCTCACCTTGGTGAAACTTACCTTTTTTGCGATCAAGAATAATAGAATCTATTTTTAAGTAGACTATTAAATCCTTTATTTTTTTTCTTCTATTTTAGTTTTGGGTTGAGAACTGATAGTAGCAGCTTTTTTTGTATTTACTACTTTTTCTTCCTCTATAGGTTTTGATGCTTCGTTTGAAGTATCTAACACTGAGTTTTTATCTATCTTGACTAAACCAGAAATCTTCTTTGCAAGTTGTGCAGATCCCTTTTTCATAGCTTTTGCTAATTTACTATCCACTTTTGAACTTTCTGAGGTTAGTGCTTTCAAGTTAGCAATTAAACTTTTTTCAATTTGAGAACTAATAGATTTTCTCGCAATTTTAATATTTTTCTTTGAAGTTTTAGTTTTCATTCATCTATATTTTTTACAAACTTACGTTATCTAAATGTTAACTCAATATTATCATTATGTTAAATATTGATGGTTGTTAACATTGGAATTCCTATTTAGAGGTGGATGTATATATTTTGAATGGAAATTCAGGTTTTAATTGGAATCTAATTGCTCTGTTTTTAGTTTAAAGGAAATTTGATGATCATTCTGAAATTGGTTTTAAGCTTTAACCTCTAAATTTTTTAAATGAAGATTTAATCAAACCTTTATTGAAATCAAAGATTATGATCTTTTTTTGTCCTTTAGAAATAACCCTGATTCAGGCCTGTTTAACTAAATACACCTTCAATATAGCTTTCCGTTCTTTTATCTTTAGGGTTTTCAAAAACTTCTTGTGTTTTGCCATATTCTACCAACTCTCCTAAAAAGAAAAAAGCAGAGGTATCACTCACTCTTTTAGCCTGCTGCATGTTATGAGTCACTACAATTACTGTATAGTTTTGCTTCAGGTTTTGCATTAATTCTTCAATCTGTATGGTTGATTTAGGATCTAAGGCAGAGGTCGGTTCATCCATTAAAATAATTTCAGGTTTTAGAGCAATTGCTCTAGCAATACATAGACGCTGCTGTTGCCCACCAGATAAAAAACCGCCTTTTTCGTTGAGTTTATCTTTAACTTCTTCAAAAAGTGCTGCCTTTTTTAAAGATTCATGTACAATGGTATCTTTATCTTCCTTACTTAACTTAACACCATTCAATTTATAGCCAGCAATTACATTATCATAAATGCTCATGCTTGGGAATGGATTTGGTTGTTGAAATACCATTCCAATTTTTGATCTAACAAGTATAGGGGGTAAGGAATTAATATCCTGATCATGCATCAAAATCTTTCCGGTAGTGGTGGCAATTGGAGTCAATTCATGCATCCTATTTAAACAGCGTAAAAAAGTAGTTTTACCACAACCAGAAGGTCCCATAATAGCAATCACTTGATTCCGTTGAAATGATACATTTACATTTTTTACAGTTTCTTTATCACCGAAGTAGGCACTTAGGTTTTCTGTTTTTAATAAGTAATCTGCCATTTTCTAATAATCAATTTTGTTGTTAAATTCATCAAGAGGATCCAAACTAATAATATAAAAGATGCTCCCCAGGCCAGGTTATGCCAGTCTTTATAGGGGCTAGTGGCATAGTTGAAAATGAGTAAGGGTAAATTTTGCATGGGCTCCCCGGGAGAGGTGCTCAAATATGAATTTCCAAATGCTGTAAAAAGTAAAGGCGCAGTTTCTCCTGCAACCCGAGCAACTGCCAACAAAATACCTGATACAATACCACTTATGGCAGAAGGCAGAATTAGCCGGATAATTGTTTTATGATATGGCACACCCAATGCAAGTGATGATTCTTTCAACTGTTTAGGTAAAAGTTTTAGCGTTTCTTCAGTTGATTTTACAATGATTGGTAACATCATAATGGCTAATGCTACGCTGCCAGAAAATGCAGAGAAGCCTCCAAAAGTCATAACCACCCATAAATAAGCTATAATTCCAATAACAATGGAAGGGATACCCATTAAAATATCAGTGGCAAACCTACTCCAAATAGCCAGTTTGCTGTGGCTATGTTCATGAAGATAAATACCCCCTATAACTCCAAATGGAATAGCCATTAAAGTAGCAATACCTACTATAATTAAGCTCCCGACAATGGCATTGGCAATACCGCCACCTTTTTCTCCTACAGGTTTAGGGATATTTACTATAAAGTCCCAATTGATACTAGTGATGCCTTGTTTAGTGATATAGAATAAAATGGAAATCAAGGGAACAATGCATAGCAAAGCAAATAGAAATACCAGTCCTTTGGCGATGTTATTCTTTATGATTCTTTGTCTGATATTTTGGTTTATTGTCTTCATCGATCTACACTTAATTTTTTCATAATGGCTTTACCCGCATAATTGATTAAAGCAGTAATTACAAATAAGAGCAATCCCATTTCTATCAATGCAGAGAAATAAATTTTGTTAGCAGCTTCTGTAAACTCATTGGCAATTACACTGGCTATGGTATTGCTAGGGTCAAATAAACTAGTGGGTAAATTAGCTGAATTACCAATCACCATGGTGACAGCCATAGTTTCACCTAAAGCCCTACCTAAAGACAATAAGAAAGCTGCAACCAAGCCTGATTTAGCATAGGTTAAAACCACCATTTTGATCATTTCAAATCGTGTGGCACCCATTGCGTAAGCCGCTTCTTTTAAATTTTTTGGCACCATTGTAATCACTTCTCTAGCTAGTGAAGCAGAATAAGGAATGATCATAATCGCTAACACAATGGAAGCTGTTAAAATACTTACTCCGTAGGCTGGAACACCCAATTGAAGTTCGACAGCCCTGACAATGGGTACTAATATGTACAAAGCCCAAAATCCGTAGATTACAGAAGGGATACCTGCCATTAAATCAATGGCAGATTTTAGAAAGGAAGAGAACCAGCCTTGGGGGCGATATTCTCCCAAATATAAACTTACACCTAAAGAAAATGGAACAGAAATGATAAGTGCTAAAAATGAAGTGACCAATGTCCCTACCACAAAAGGAACGGAACCATAAATGCCTTTTACCGGATCCCAAGTTTTACTTAAAAAAAAAGAGATACCTGAAGCTTTTATTGCCGGCATTGCTCCGACTATCAAACTGATGAAAATACCACTTACCAAAAGTAGAATTAGTGCGGAAACTAGAATTAAACTAGAATTAAAAACCTTTTCTTGCTTTTTTAGGCTAGAAAGACTTTCTAATGGGATAAGTACTTGATTTTCCCTATCCCAAATAGTTCCAGAAAGTTCATGAATGATCATTTTATGCTTTCTTTTTTTCTCTTTTACTTTCTCCATTTCCTGCTTATAAAATTTTTATTCCCTTGTATGTGGCTGATTTAAGTATGCGTTCGGTCACTTTTAAAGCCTGTGGTGAGAGGGGGGCATAATGCAAATCGACATTAAACTTTTGTCCATCATGTACTACCCACCAAAGTAATTGTAAAAGTTCTTCAGCTTTTTCCTTTGTTCGGTTTTTATAATCCTGCTCTTTATAAATTAGTGCCCAAGAGAAACTTGATATAGGATACCCTGTCGGTGAGATGGTGTTTGTAATAGATGCTTTTGCATCTGGAGGTAAAGGCATCTCTGCGGACGCGGAAATTGCATTAATGCTTGGATATATAAATTGAAGACTTTGATTTTGTACTTTCCCAATCGCCATTTTATTCTCTATGGCATAAGAGAGTTCCACATATCCAATGCTACCTGGACTTTGCTTAATTAGTCCGGCAACACCCTCGTTTCCTTTTCCTCCTAATCCCACAGGCCAATTTAAAGCAGTTCCTGTACCTACATTCTTATCCCATTTTTCACTCACTTTGGACAAAAAATCTGTAAAAATATAAGATGTGCCACTTCCGTCAGAACGATGGATGACCGTAATCATTTGATGTGGTAAATTGATGTTAGGATTGTCGTTTTGAATTTGTGGGTCATCCCAGTTTTTTATACTTCCTAAATAAATATTTGCCAATACCTGTGGAGAGAAATTTAAGGTATCCCTTACTCCTTCTATACGATAACTGATGACTGCCGCACCAATACATACTGGGATATGTAATGCCGCTGCCTGCATATCATTAGTTTGCTCCTCATTTAATGGTGCATCGGAAGCACCAAAATCAATGGTTTTATTGGTGAGCTGAAGAATGCCTCCACCTGACCCAATGGATTGGTAATTAATCTGAACATGGTTTTGCTCATGATATTTAGAAAACATGGCAGAGAAAAGTGGGTAATCAAAACTACTGCCAGCACCAATTAAACCAATAGATTTATCAGTTTGAAAGCAGGAACTTATTGACAAGATCGTTCCAATTAGAAATAAATAGGTAGAAAAAGTACAAATATTATTGTGTCTGATCATGCTTGTCTGGTTGAGTCTAGGTTGCATTCAGTGCTTCGTTGAGACGTCATTTATCTCTCCTGTTTTTTTAAAATACAGTCCTAGTAAGACAATTAAAATTAGAATGACCAGTCCGATTAAGAAGTAATTAATCATAAAACCTATTTGAGTATCTTTATAAAGGAACTCTTTTAACTTCTATTTAACCTTAAATAAATATTATGCTTAAGTTAAGTTTGTGTAACTAAGTAAGGAACTGTAAAGGTTATTTAAATAAAAAATTGAATAGTGATATCGGTTTTAATGTTTTGATAAATTAATATTGAAATACATACGTTTATTTTCCATTACATTAACTTAATCTCAATGACTTAGTTTTATGTTTATGATTAAGGATATATTAGACAATCAGTTATTGATTCTTTTCCAAAAGGGAGATAGAAAGGCTTTTAATGTGTTTTTTGATCGGTATTGAGAAAGTTTTTGCTATTTTTTATTCTGGACTTAGAGATGAAGATGAAGCAAAAGATTTTGCTAACATCTCCAACAGCTGGTTCTCTCAAGCTTTTATTAACCACCCCCTACCCCCGCCAGCGGGGGACACCTTGCAAATGGTTAAATGGATTTTAGTTTTCATTTATTCCTCTTTGTGCTTTTGGTTGTTTTGTTTATTTCTTTGGGTAAGTTAAAATTTTAAATAAATGCGGATTAAAAATCTTTAATTATTTTATTGTTCGAGATGCGCTTTGCTAACAACTCGAACAGCTGGTTCTCTCAAGCATTTATTAACAACCCCCTACCCCCGCCAGCGGGGGATACTTTGCAAATGGTTAAATGGATTTTAGTTTTCATTTATTCCTCTTTGTGCTTTTGGTTTGTTTTGTTTATGTCTTGGGGTAAGTTAAAATTTTAAATGAATGGGGATTAAAAATCCTTAATCATTTTATTGTACCAGATGCGTTTTGCTAATATCTCGAATAGCTGGCTTAAAAATAATAGAATTAAGATACGGGATGATAGAATCCTTAATAATCATATAACTTTAAGTTAATATCAAAACCTGCTCCTTTGCGTACAAATTAAGGTGGAAAGAGTAGTTTTTAAAAATATTTTTAATTCATTTAGAGCCAGGATACTAATAAGTTTCTTGTTCTTAAAAGTTATCCTAATTTCTTGGATTGTCATTTATTACTACATAAATTCTAAAGAGCTAAGGCTTCAAGAATTTTCATCCAAGCTTACTGATGTTCAAAATCAGTTTCTAGCCAGTAACAGATTTTTACAACACTTTATGTTATCGGGCTATCAACAACCTAGTTTTTATCAAACAAATTCACAAGAAGATATTGATAAATTTCTGTCCAATCTAGGGCATGATATTGTTCAAATAAATGAACTTAAAGTAGACACCACTCAATTCAATCTGGATCTGTCCGAAGCTTTAGATACTTTATCTATTTTAAATAGTAAAGTTATAAAGGAGACTCAGGGAATCAAAAAGGCATATTTTAAGAAAGGATTTAAGGATTTTGGATTAGAAGGAGAAATGAGAATTTATGCCCATTTTATAGAAGATTCTACTCAAATATCAAAAGTTGATATTTTGCAATTACGCAGGCATGAAAAAGATTTTTTATTAAGAGGGGATAAAAAATATTATGAAGAGTTTGAAATTGAGATGCAAAAGCTACTTCAAATCTATAAGGGCAATTCTTTAGAAAGGACAAAACTGCTTAACTATAAAAATACATTTGAAAATTTGGTTGATATTTATCACGATTTAGGTATTCATTCAAACTCTGGTAAGTATAAAGATGTAAATAGCTTGCTCAATCAAATTGATGATCAATACACAAAAGTAAATGCCATAGCTACCATTAGAATTAACAATTTAAGAGAAGGTTTTATGTTTACCTTATTGGTAGCATCAATATTTTCGTTCATCCTGGCAATTATATCATCTATATACTTATCTGAAAAATTAACCAAGGGCATCAAAAATCTTGATGAAAGAATGTTTGCTTTTATAAAATCAAGATTTAAAGGGGAAGATCATAAGGAATTATATGTTTCTAATATCACTGAAATCTCCAGGTTAAATAAGGATTTCACCTTGTTAAAAAACACGCTAAAAGAAACATTGAATGATCTTGAAAGCTCTTTTCAAAAAGCAAAAGCAGCTTCGGAAGCAAAAGGGATATTTTTAGCTAATATGAGCCATGAAATCAGAACTCCATTAAATGGGATTATTGGTATGGCACATATTCTAAAAAGTGGGCATTTAAATGAAGAGCAAAAAAACAATCTGGAAACTATGGAGTTTTCTGCCAACCATTTATTAGAACTGATCAACAGTATTTTAGATTACTCTAAGATAGAGGCAGGAAAATTAAAGATGGAAAAAGTATCTTTTAATCTTGAGAATGATTTAACAAAACTGGTGAAGATATTTGATTATAAAATTATCGAACAAAAATTAGAGCTAATCCTAAACTTTGATGCAGACAATAGGCATTTTAAAATTGGAGATTCTATTCGAATTCAACAAATTTTAATCAATCTGATCAATAATGCAGTTAAGTTTACAAAAGAAGGGAAAATACAGGTATTAGTTACGGAAATTTTCAGAAATAGAGAGAGGCAAAAACTCCGATTCGAAATTTCAGATACTGGAATTGGAATTGAGCCAGATAAAATGGAGACTTTATTTAAGGCTTTTGAACAGGGCGATGCTTCTATCACCAGGAATTACGGTGGTACTGGTTTAGGTTTAACAATCGCTAATCAATTACTAAATCTATTAAATTCATCCTTACATGTTACAAGCGAGGTAGGAAAAGGTTCGGTTTTTTCTTTTGAAATTGAACTGATGCAGGGCGATTTAATTACAAATAAAATTGCAAAGCTCATCAGTTCCCCTAAAAATACAGATAAAATAAAAATCCTTTTAGCAGAGGACAACCTCATTAACCAAAAGGTTTTGGTGATGATGATGAAACAAAACAATGCAGAAGTTATTATTGCAAACAATGGACTTGAGGCAGTAAATCTTTATCAACAAAATAATTTTGACATGATATTTATGGATATTCAAATGCCAATAATGGATGGTTTTGAAGCAACTTTAACAATTAGGGATTTACAGGTAAATCAAGATTATACGCCAATAATTGCCATTACCGCAAATGCTTTTAGTGAAGATAGGGATAAAGCTTTTGCTGTTGGTATGGATGATTTTATCACAAAACCGGTTAAACCACTAGAACTAAAAGAGATCATCGAAAAATTTAGCAAAAATGCATTGTCTGTAGGTTAATTATTTCTTCTTTTTTTAATTTCAACACCTATTGTTTCTCAATTCTGCCAATTTGTTCTGTGTACTTTTGGTCTTGATTATAAATATTTTTAATAGATTATATTAACTGTTTATAAAGAAGTGAGACATAACCTGCGGGACATATTATGCTTTGCTTAGATCACTATCTGATTATGTTTATTAACCACCCCCTACCCCCGCCAGCGGGGGACACTTTGCAAATGGCTAAATGAATTTTAGTTTTCGTTTATTCATTTTTAGGTGTTTTTGGTTTTACTTCTTTAGTTTTTTCTTTTGTGAATAGATCTGCGGTGTATTTTTCATAGCTTTCAAATAGAAATTCCATGCGTTTGGCTTCGCTTAAAAATGATTGCAGGGCGGTTGGTTGTACTCAGACCGAGAATCGAACCGTTGATATTTTTTAATATAATATTTAAATTTAGATATTTGCTGTATTAAAGGTCGTTAGGGTTTGTAGTTTACCATTAAGGATGGTAGTATTATAAGGCTAACGATTTTTTTAAAATATCCCTTAATTTAATGAATGTCTAATTTAATTGCTCATTTAAAAGTAAGGGTTTTTTATTTGTAATTATTTAAACTTTAACGAGTTTTAAATAGATTGTTGGAAACGTTTAAAATCCTTTATTATTTATTGTGTAAGATGTGATTTCCTAACATCTCGAACTGCTGGTGCTAAAATCTATTCGTACATTTCCGTTTTAATTTCATTGAAATAGTTTTTGAGGTCGCTAAATATTGTTTTTTGGTTATCAAATAACATATCTTCTGAAATTATCGTTTTCATTATATTAACTGTTCCTTGATTTTCTCCAAAACAATATCCTTGTGAAGTTGCTGCAACAAATCTGACCTTATCCTCTACGGCAGAGTTCTCAAAATTGTGATATACTGATTCATGTTTCTCATTTACAAATGCAGCAGTAAAACCCCAGCTATTTTTAAATAATATATTGATGATTTCTTCATTTGAAATTGAATCGTCTTTTAAAATCCTTTCCCGATATCTTTTAAAAAAGTGCGGTGGATAAATTGTAATAATTTTCGTTTCAATAGTTAGCGCCACTGCATAACGTCCTTCAACACGCGAATAAATCCCGTAAAAACCCAACATCGGTTTCCTTCTCTCAGTTCGCTTTCTTGCAGTAAACGTAACAACCATTATATTTTTTCTTTTTGTTTGGCATTTATATGACTTTACAACAGGATATCGATTTGATTTCAAGACAGCTCTTTCAAACTCTTTTTTACACGAATCTATTTTGTTTTCGAGATCTTTCAAGTCATTGAATACTTCGTCTTGAATTTCTCGAACAGTCATTGATGGAACAATCATAAAGGTGGATTTTTGGTTAAATGGTCTAGTTTCTTGCTCTTGTACCTAACGTTTTGAAAATTTGAGTAGAAATGGCATTGCTTGCAGAACCATTGTCGTAAAGCACTAAATTAAGTAAATAACTGATGAATTGACTTAAACCACTTTCAGCCATTTTTGCGCAAATTTGCTGTTACCAGCTGGCTTTTTTTATTAACTTACAATGTTAAAAATAGATATTCTTTCTTTTATTTCTATGTTAGGTAGTGCAATATTTTTACTTATAAAATCTGTAAAAAACACTTTCTTGTCATTTAGGAGAATTATTTTTGAGTAATGATAAAAGCAATTAGGTAATACGTGGTATTTTGAAAAGCCCTAAAGAGATTTGGTTTTTTTTTGTGCAATAAAAAATGTTATACTTGTTATGTGAGAAAATCAAAATTAAGTAATAGAATATTTTAGAAGCAGCTAATAGTAACTTAACTACTATTCTAAATTAATTTTAATACGTCCAACTTTTGAATCATTGGTGCTAATGTTAGAAATCCTATTGAAGGGACTTTGTCCAATAAACAAAATTTTAAATTCAACCAATGCACTTTTCCCATCATCGGATAATTTCACATTCAATATCTTACCATTAACTTCTTCCACAATTCTAACCCG
Source organism: Sphingobacteriales bacterium (assembly GCA_038237895.1). Taxonomy (GTDB): domain Bacteria; phylum Bacteroidota; class Bacteroidia; order Sphingobacteriales; family Sphingobacteriaceae; genus Pseudopedobacter. The sequence goes on from JBBRYE010000018.1 coordinate 31,963, forward strand.
CTGCACATTATTTTTAATATCTTCTTCCGTTTGCGGAATCAGATAAGGTTTCGACTTATCTGTAAAAGCAATAATCGGTTTTCCTACGTCTATCAGTTTTTGAGTATGAGAAATTTTGACATAACCGTCCTTTTCTAATCCTGCATCTATTAATTTTCTGGCATCCGCAGGATCTGCAATATAGATTTCTGTGTCTATCGTTTTAGGATAACCTTCTTGCTCTTGCAATATTTTAAGGGCAGTTTCTTTATCTAACTTTTTGTTAGTGCAGGCAGTAAATATTAAAAATAAACCTACAATAGCGAATATCTTTTTCATGATTTTGCGTTTAATAAATGTTTAAATTTAACGGTAACAAAAGCGTTATCATATCTTTAGAAAAAGGAAAAGCCCTTTCGGGCTTCTCCTGCACTAAGAATTCATTTTTAGTTTTCTTTTACGCGTTTGTTTTGGCTTGGGCAAATCTTCTTCTTTAATATCTTGGGTTTTTTTTTGTTCCGTTTGTGAATTGCTTTTTGCAACAATATCATTTTGAAAATCTTGCCTTTTTACGCTGTGCATCTTTTGATCGTAGATGTTGATGTTTTTGTACTGAGGAACAGCCTCAATAAAATACTTGGAATCTTTTCCATCCTTATCGATTCCCACCTGTTGCACATTTCCTTTTTCTAAAGAACTTATTAGATTTTTCTTTTGGTCAGGGTCATTTAATACTTTGATGGAATAATTAGATAGTGTTTTTTCTAAATCATACCCGTACTTCTCACTAAACTGTTGTAGTTTGAAACTTCCATTTTTGTATGGAGAGTTAAAATCAACCTTAATCCAAGCTTTATATTTTTCTCCTTCTTTGTTAACCAAATCTTTATGAACAGAACGCCCTTCTAGCAAATTAAATGCTTCTTTAGCAGTTATGCCGTTCCCCTTATTAATATAAAAAGCTTGGTCTTTATTTGTTTCTTTTTGCCCGTTGGATAAAGACGCATCGTATTTATTGAAGAAATACATATCCGTTGAATCCGATTTTTTAAAATGAAGTACAAAATTCATTTTGTTGTTAAAATGAGGGATTTCGCAACTTAATTTAAAATCGTTTTTCTGGGACTTGATGTTTTTTTCTAACTCTGAGTTCATCTTCTCGCCAAATCCAAAATACTTTAAATTGGACTTTAAATAATCTAAATTTTGAGTGTTCATAATTTATTTGTTTTGTTTTAAAATTGATTGAATAGACTTCGCTTTTAAGATAACTTTTTGTGAGACCTGTAAATAAGAATGTCGTCCACCGTTCTTCTCATATATTTCTATAAAAAGCCCTCTATCTTCTGTTAAAGGAAATTTGTTGAGTACATAAACATAGTTTTGTTGAGTTTTGGATTTAATATGACTGTATTCTGAACCAATAACCTGAATTGGATAAAGCTCTCTTTCTTGAGTAACCGTTCTTTTTGCTTTTTTTAAATCTCGTACATAGAACCTTATAAAATCTATATCGTAATTGATGTTGGATTGATTATCCAAACGAAGTTTTAAGAAAAGACTATCGCCAGAAACAAAGACTTTACCGATGCTAACCTTAATTTTCCCTACTAAGGATTTATCAATTGAGGAAGTTTTCTTTCGAAGTCTTAAAATTTCACCAAAATTGTTTTTTTTAGTTTCAACTTTTAAAATGGGTTTTGGGTGTGTTGCTTTAAGATGCTTACCTGCTCTCCCGTAGGAATACAAAACGTTAAATTCAAATTGTGCCCCATCATCGGTCTTGATTTTTAAATCAGTCGGAGTAAAATTAGCGGAGTTGGATTTTAATAAAATAGTTTGTCCTTTAACCTCAAATACTAATGAATTTTTTACTTCACTAACTGAGGCTATGGAATGGTTAAATTCTAGAATCGTTAATTTATCTTGTGATACATAAACGGTATCTTTTGCAGATGCAAAATTGCAAAATCCCAAAAGGGCAATAGTTAATAATTTTAATGATTTCATGGCTATATTTTTTTTTGATTGTTATCTTTTAATAGTAATTGATATCCTGCTTTAATTTTCACCCTTACTTGCTTCACTTTTTTGCTAAAAAGTCCTTTTGCCGCCTGCAAACCTGCGGTTGCCGCTTGTGCTGGAATGGAAGGATCCATCGTCATGATCTGTAAACTCTGAATTGCATCATCAACACCTTTTTTAGAAGCATCGCGACCTAACGCTCCAGGAATATACAGTCCTTCTATACCATCCAAATCATAAGCGGACAACGATATAGGAAGGATAAAATCATTATATCGCAAACTTTTAAGGTTAATTTGTAAGCGTTCATCATCAATTGAAGCAATGCCATATATGAAATGATTTTTGGGAATAATCATATCGTTTATAATGATAGAATCCAATAAACGCAGTTTGATTACAGACCCTGAAACAACTTCTTGGTCTTGATGGATAGTAACTTTAATCGTATTTGAAAGTGGAGTAACCCCAGAATAATCCTGTTTCGAATTCAAGTCTTTCAGCTTTTTTGATCCAGAATTGATAGATTGAACAGTAAATCCACTAGATGAATTATTTTCCTTTTTTAATTTCTCCCTTGCTCTTCCCGGATTTTGTATGTCTTTAATTTTTTCTAAAACAGCATCCACTTGTTGCATTTCGGGATCATCATTTCCACTATTCATATTTGCCATCAAATATTCCAATCTTTCAACATCTTTTCCCATCCCATTTTCTTTCCTAACTGAATTTGTGAAAGCTGGTTGTGATTGAGTTGGTTGGTTCAAAACAGAATTAAGCTTAGCAATTTTTTCTTCTATCTCTGTAACTGAATGATCACTTTGATTTGTGGTGGAGTCAAAATAACCTAAACTGTTATTTGATGCTGAAAGCTTATTATTTTCTTTAGCCAAGGCAGCATAAGCACTCCACTTATCGTCCTTCTTTTGATTATCAAATTTTGCAGTCGGTAAACTAAAGTTGAATCCCTTTTGAGCTTTTTGATTAGCTGACAATTCCTTTTTACCACCACCTAATGACCAAAATGCCATAGTTACAAATGGACATACCAGTAATGGCAGAAAGAGTAAAAATTTTCTTTTTTTGAGCGTTTCCGCTGAGTGTTGTGTTTTCATAATTATTATTTATTGTTAAAAAATTACATTTAATATCAAGTAGATGGAGGAAAAACTAAACAGAATGCAGATGATAATTAGCAATACTTTGTTATTAGTTTGGGTAAAATCTGCCGATTTTTTATTTAGATAATCTGCAAGTTTCCTCTTCATCTTTTTATTGATTTTATTCATTTCTGATAAATCATTTTTATCAATTTTTTTTTTCAAATTCATATCGTTTAATTTGGATTAATATCTTGGTTGCTCAATATTTTCCAACCTTCAATCAAAAACCCATGTGAATTATTATCCGATCTACCCACATTTCTGAGGTATCCTTCTGTAATTAGACTCCGTGTTGTTTTAGAAGTTGACCGTATAAGATTTTCTGTTGCAAAACATCGGAAATAATATGGGTTTTGGTTAACATCTATCTGGATGCTATCTACTTCAATAACTTGACTAATATTTGCCGAAATTAGATTGGTGTAAAATCCACTTTCCTTTAAATTATCATATTGTGCTTTGGCTGATTGGTCGGCTAGATAAAGCGCTTTTCCAATATTTTTTTCGATGACCTTATCATCAGGGTCGAGGGAGAAAAAGTATTTATGAAATGTGGCGATATGGTCTTTTGCTTCTACTTCTATATTATCTTTTCTATTAGAAGAAATTGCTTCCAATGCCTTACCATTAGTTAAAATATATATCCTGCTATTGGCTGTTTCAATCGCTTGAAAACTTTTAACTAATGCAAACCCTGATAACAGCAAACAAACTGTCAATAGCCCTATACTAAAGATTTTGATGTGCTTAAAGGCACTGTCAATATTTTTTAATTGCTGAAACATAATGTTGGTTTTTAATTATTTACCTGATAGTTTATCCTTTTGAAAACTTGATTTATCATCATCAAAATAGTTTGAATTGTCACCGAAGCTGGACATACTTTTTGACACCTTTTGCCATTGATTCCCCAATGAATCTGCCGCCATACCCATTCCTGCTTTGCCAATACTAATTGTACTTTGTGAAGTTCGGGCAAACAAATTGTTTACTTTATTAAGTAGAGAGTTTCCGCCACCAGCATGTACAATGTAATTCGCCACACCAGGAACTGTTAAATAACCAACAATTCCAATCAACATAAATATGAGGTATGCCGTATCAGTAGAACTAAAAAATGTATCACCTGTATTTTGAACTTGGGAAATATCCATCTGAAGCATATTCTCTTGGATTTTACCCAAAATAGAACTGAAAATATTGGAGACTGGAAGCCATAGAAAAACATTAATATATCTAGCAAGCCAAACGGTTAACGTATGCTGAAAACCATCAAATACTGCAAAGCCAAAAACCAAAGGGCCTAAGATGGCGA